>JANODH010000096.1:0-4550 GCA_031412595.1 Sphingomonas sp.
TAATCAGCCGGGTCGCGCGCCGCGCAACTGCCGTGTTTGGCCCACTGATGCGCCATGAGCCGTGCAGAAGGCATCGCGCAAAACTGCGCGCGAAACACAGCGCGATCGATCGTTGACGACGTGCGACAATAGCGCGGCGGCTGCCCCCCGTTCGGACCTTCGGGCCAGAGACCATGCAAAATAAAGCCGAATTTGTTCGG
This sequence comes from Sphingomonas sp., assembly GCA_031412595.1. GTDB lineage: Bacteria > Pseudomonadota > Alphaproteobacteria > Sphingomonadales > Sphingomonadaceae > Sphingomonas_O. The sequence goes on from JANODH010000096.1 coordinate 201, forward strand.
GCCCATGCATTGCTCGGATCTGTCTTGTGCGTTGCCACGGCAATATTCGGGCGACCATGAGAGCGCCAGCGTATAGCCAGCCACGATGCCCGGCTGCGCGCGCTCGTTGGCGGGGCGGTCGGCCTGAAGCGAGCCCCGTAATTCGGGAACATAGCAGCTTTGCGCCAGCACTGTCGCCGGCAAAGCGCTAAGCCAAAGCGAAATCCAACCCGATATCCGCCGCAGGGGCACTTTGCGTAAGCCGCCCGACTGAAACATATGTCACTCCCGTTTCGGCAATCGCACGGATCGTATCGAGCCTGACACCACCGGATGCTTCGGTTACCGCGCGATTACTGATCAGGGCAACGGCTTCGCGCAAGACCCCCGGTGCCATATTATCGAGCAGGATGTGCGTCGCCCCCGCATCCAGCGCTTCAGTGATCTGGTCGATCCGGTCGACTTCGACGATGATTTTCGCAATGCCCGCAGCAACGGCGCGCCGCGTCGCTTCGCCGACCGATCCCGCAACCGCGACATGATTGTCCTTGATCATCGCGGCATCATCCAACCGCATCCTGTGATTGGTTGCGCCGCCCATGCGCGTTGCATATTTTTCAAGCACCCGCAGGCCCGGAATCGTCTTGCGCGTGTCGAGCAGAACACATCCGGTACCGGCAATGGCATCCACATAAGCGCGGGTCATCGTAGCAATCCCCGAAAGATGCTGGATCGTATTCAGCGCCGAGCGCTCAGCCGTCAGCAGCGCGCGGGCATTGCCGGAAAGACGCATGAGATCAGTGCCAGCCGCAACGCTTTCGCCTTCGCCGATCAGCACGTCGATGCGAACCGCCGGATCGAGCGCCCTGAAAAAAGCTGCGGCCAGCGGCAATCCGGCAACGACGATGGCATCGCGGCTGTCCATGACGCCCATGAAGCGCGCGTCGGCGGGAATGACGGCAGCGCCAGTGATGTCGCCCCCGTCGCCCAGATCCTCGGCCAAGGTCGCTGCGATAAAAGCATCGAGGTCGAACCGATCAAGCGCAAAGGACATTCGGTTTCAACCTCGATCAAGAATGGTAGCGGGAACCGTGCGACAGTGCCGGGGTTAACCTTCCATACGCAAGCGGGAAAAAACATGCCTGACGACGAACCGATCCACGAAACGACGACCGAAGCACGGGCGGGCGACGCTAATCCGACAAATCGTTATATTCTGTATATTTCGATCGCGCTAATCGTTGTTGCGTTCATGGTCGTTCTTGCTTTCGGCTTCAGCGCGACGCCCTAATCCCCCGATAGCTTCACTGCGCCCAGATCACCTTGCCCGACCGTACTTCCGGCCATTTCCAGCATCCGGTCGAGCGACTTCTTCGCACCCAGCCGAAGCCCTTCCTCGATTTCGATGCGCGGCTGCAGATCGCGCAGCGCGACGTAAAGTTTTTCCATCGTGTTGAGCGCCATATAGGGGCAGATGTTGCAGTTGCAGTTGCCGTCGGCCCCCGGTGCACCGATGAAATGCTTGTTCGGCAACGCTTTTTCCATCTGGTGCATGATGTGCGGCTCGGTTGCCACGATCAGTGTGTCGCCGGGGAAGCTCTTGGCAAATGCTAAAATGCTGCTTGTCGATCCGACATGATCAGCATGGTCAAGGATATGCGCGGGGCATTCGGGATGCGCGGCAACGGGCGCGCCGGGGTGCTTGGCCTTTAATTTGACCAGTTCAGTCTCGCTGAACGCCTCATGGACGATGCACACGCCCGGCCACAGCAGCATGTCACGCCCCGTTTTGCGCGCGAGATAGGCGCCCAGATGCTTGTCGGGGCCGAAAATGATTTTCTGGTCCATCGGGATCTTGGACAAAATGATGTCGGCCGACGACGAGGTGACGATGATGTCGCTCAACGCTTTCACTTCGGTCGAGCAGTTGATGTATGTCAACGCAATATGATCGGGATGCGCGCGCCGGAATGCCGCGAATTTATCGGGCGGGCATGAATCCTCGAGGCTGCATCCGGCATCCATATCGGGCAGCACGACAATTTTGTCGGGCGACAGGATCTTGGCGGTGTCGGCCATGAACTTGACGCCGCAAAACGCAATGACGTCGGCGTCGGTCGCGGCGGCCTTGCGCGACAGATCGAGGCTGTCACCGACGAAATCGGCGATGTCCTGAATTTCGGGCTTTTGGTAATAATGCGCAAGGATCACAGCATTGCGCTCCTTGCGCAGACGCTCGATTTCGGCGCGCAAGTCAAGCCCTTTAAGAGTGCCGCTGTGCATATTCATGGGATCAAACGCCTCTGGTTACCAAAGACTCAGATGGATGACCGGCGCTCCATTCGCAAGAGTCACATCGGCGGCGGCGGAAAATCGAGTGGCGCGACTGAGGCGCCGGGCGATCCCGCCGTTGCGGCCTGGTAGATTGCGGCACCCAACGGACTGAAGGCAAGGAGCTGAGGAATGACCAGCATCGTGATCGAGACGACAATTCCGCGTGTCCACGCCGGATGCCATTGACCCAAGCGGCGCGCATCGATGGCGGCGACAATCGCCAGCGTGGCCAAGCTGAACAAAACGGCGATCTGATGCGACCATGGTATCAGCAGCGGCATCGGCAATAACCGTCCGAAAGCCGGCCCGAGGATGACCGTGATCCCGGCAAAATGCAGTCGCCGATGCCAGTCGGTCTGTCGCCGCATCGCGACGGCTGCCCAGGTCAAACCAGCAAAGCCGAACAAGCCGAACACATTGGCAATCAGGAAATATTGCGGCTGAAAAAGAAACGGTGTCGTGCCGCCACGCACAACGTGAAGCATCAACGCCACACCGATGCCGACCATCGCAATGCTCCAGCCGAGGCCGATCCAGCCAAGGCGGCGATGAAGCGCGATCGAGCCGCTGGTCACGAGAGCATTTTGCAGCACGAAAAGGGTGACCCAGCCGAAAAAGACGACGGCATGGATGTGAACGATCGGTGCGGCCGCAAATGACGAGCGCCCCGCCGCTAGTTGCGTCGTGAACCCCGCGACGAATATCGCTGCGATCACGATCGATGTGATCAGGAAAAACCGGTCGCCCTCGCGCGAGACCGACGCTGTGCGTGTCTGTGTAGCCATGGTGCCCCCCGACAATTGATGTCTGATGGCCAACCCGTGCGCCCGACTCGAAGTCAGCGGCGCATAATTTCCTCTATGGGCGTCGATCCGTCAACCACACTGCGATTGCCATCGAATTCGTTTGCAAATCGCACGACGACATTCACTTGCCCCAAATTAGCGGCTCTCAACGGCGCGATCATCAGCGCTTGCATCGCTTCACGCGCACTCGCGCGCGCCGATGCAAAATGTTCGGGTTTGGCAGCACTGATCTGCGCACGTTGCTGTGCCCGAGCCCCGGCCTGCTGGATCGTTCGTTGCGATGCGGCTCGGCTGATGAATAGGCCGCTGGTGTCGGTAAACTCAGCTCTGGCGACATCGATTGTCGGTGGCTGAGGCACGACATCGGGAATGACGACAGTCATCGTCCGGCTTTGCGCGTTCCAGCGGAAGTCGGATCGGTCGATGCCTTGCAAGTTGACGATGTAATTGACCGAATAGGGGTATTTGACTGTTACCGAACTGGGCAACATGCCGCGCCAGCCGCCATCCCGGCCGATCGCGATAACCTCGCCGCGTAACGTCGCGACTTGCAGCGAGCGGGCTTTGGCAAAACTTTCCGAAATGGTTCGTGCTGAGTCGAGGCCTAGCTGAGAATCGGCCTTTTCACGCTGCCGTTCCTGCCACCAGCCATAGCCGAGCGACAATCCGACGACTGTCCCAAGGATCGCCAGAACGACCTGCCACGGTGCTAAGCGCAGACGACCCATTGCCCTGCATTCCCAACAGCGACCAGATTCCGATCGCGCAGATCGATCAGATGCGCGAGCACCGAACGTCCGGCGGCACCATAAAGCCGCTCGTCGATACCGGCATACATCTTGGGCACCATGTCGGCGATAATGCCCTCCCCGTTTTCGAGCATTTTCAGGATCTGGCGTTCGCGCTGTTTGCGGTGCCCGGCAAGGCCGCGCACGAATTGCTGCGGCTTCGTCACTGGTTCGCCGTGCGCGGGATAATACACGGCATCCGTGCGCGCCATCAGCTTGTCGAGGCTGCGCATATAATCGGCCATGTCGCCATCGGGCGGCGACACGACCGTCGTCGACCAGCCCATGACGTGATCACCGGTGAACAGCGCGTTTTCCTCGACCAAGTGGTAGCAGAGATGGTTCGACGTGTGACCGGGCGTTGCCAAGGCGTCGAGCGTCCAGCCGGTTCCGGTCAGGCGTTCCCCATCTGACAGCACATGATCGGGCGTATAGCTCGTATC
>JANODH010000097.1:0-3126 GCA_031412595.1 Sphingomonas sp.
CCGAATTCATGGCCCCGCTCGCCGAGGCGCTGGCCGGTAGCGTCTTCGAGTTCGGTCGGGAAAGGTCCGGCGCCGACGCGTGTGGTGTAGGCTTTGACAATGCCGAGGATAAAGCCCGCCGCACCGGGGCCGAGGCCTGAACCACTGGCCGCGGTGCCCGAAACGGTGTTCGACGACGTGACGAAGGGATAGGTGCCGTGATCGACATCGAGCAGCATGCCCTGCGCCCCTTCGAAGAGAATGCGTTTTCCGGCGCGGCGGGCTTCGCCCAGCTCATGCCAGACCGGTTTTGCGTAAGGGAGGATCGACGGCGCGATGTCGGACAGAGCAGTCATCAATGCGGCACGATCAACCGGCGGTTCGCCAAAACCAGCGCGGAGAGCATCATGATGCGCGCAAAGGCGATCGATCTGCGGCGCGAGTGCATCGAGGTGAGCAAGATCGCAGACGCGGATCGCGCGGCGCCCGACTTTGTCTTCGTAGGCTGGGCCGATGCCGCGCCGCGTGGTGCCGATCTTGAATGCGCTGGCATCTTCGCGCAGCCCATCGAGATCGCGGTGAAAGGGCAGAATCAGCGGGCAGGTTTCCGCAATATGCAGATTATCGGGCGTAATCGTGACGCCTTGTTCAGCGAGTTTGGCCACTTCATTGCGGAAGTGCCACGGATCGAGCACGACGCCATTGCCGATGACTGAAAGCGTGCCGCGGACGATGCCGCTTGGCAGCAGGCTGAGTTTATAGACCGCCCCGTCGACGACAAGTGTATGCCCGGCGTTGTGCCCGCCTTGAAAACGAACGACGACATCGGCACGCGCGGCAAGGAGATCGACGATCTTGCCTTTGCCTTCATCGCCCCATTGCGCGCCGATTACGGTGACGTTTGCCACTTATGCGTCCTTCGATAATGTGTCGGGATAGACCGAAAAGCCCGTCGCCGGTTCGGTGCGGCCGTCGGGATGCACGATCGCATATGTGCCGCCGCGACCGACGGAGCCCGATGCGCCTGAAACGAACAGCGAAAAGCCGAACCAGCTTTGATATTCGAAGCCGTGGCGTTCAGTGGGGTCGAGCGTCACGCGCACGCCTTTGTTTGTCAGAGTCGCCGCGATGGCTTCGACCCCGTCGATACGGCTGGTCATCAGGCCGGCATGGTCGAATTTCCGAAGCGCCATCAGCGCGGGTTCGACGGGTCCGGTCGCAGCGATAAGCGGGAGCCAGTCCTTGAATCCGGCACTGACCAGACGCCCTGCATCCTTTACGTCGAGAAGGAGATCGAGCGTGGCAATTTTTTCGGGCGACAGAACCAGGCCGGCAAGCGTTTGCACCAGATCGGGCAACGTCAGATCGACAGTAAGGCCCGTTACACCAGCAGCCGCGAGCGCGTCGACAGCAATTCTGGCGATCTCACATGCGGCATCGACCGAATCGTCGCCGATCAATTCTGCGCCGACCTGCATCGTCTCGCGCTGCGGATTGAGTTGTGGCGCGCCGAGTTTCAGTACAGGCCCGGCATAAGCGAGCCGCAATGGGCGCGCGACATCGGCGAGTTGGGTGGAAACGATACGCGCGATTTGCGGTGTGATGTCAGGACGAACGGCAAGCGTGCGCTGCGACAGGGGATCGACGAAGCGCGCCAGATCGTTGCGCGAGGATTTCAGCCGCGCGGCAAGCGTTTCCTCATATTCGACGAGCGGCGGCGCGACGCGTTCATAGCCCCGCGCTTCGATACTATCGAGGAGCGCGCGGATCGTCCGCGCCTGTGCCGCCGCCTCGCCGGGCAAGCGATCGCGCAATCCTTCGGGAAGAAGGCCGGGGGGCAGACTGGTCATTGCCGCCCCCTTAGGCCAATCGTCACGCGAACTTCAACGTCTTCACGCGGCGGACGCCGGGCAGGTTGCAGAGCTGCCACGACACGGGTTCGGGGACGGGGCTGTCGACCGAGAGCAGAAGCACGGCTTCGCCCCCTGCGGCGCGGCGACCGAGGTGGAAGGTGCCGATGTTGACGCCGGCTTCACCGAGCGTCGAGCCCAAGCGACCGATGAAACCGGGTGCGTCGTCATTAACGATATAAAGCATATCGCCCGCCAGATCGGCTTCGACCTTGATCCCGAACAGCTCGACAATGCGAGGTGCGGTATTGCCGAACAGGGTGCCCGCGACCGATTTTTCGCCTTCTTCGGTCTGAACCGAAACGCGCACCAGCGTGTGGTAGTCGCCTTCGCGATCATGGCGGATTTCGCGAATGTCGAGGCCGCGTTCCTTGGCAAGAAACGGCGCGTTGACCATGTTCACGGTGTCCGAATAGCGGCGCATGAGCCCCGCGAGCACCGCGCCGGTGATTGGCTTGATGTTCAGCTCGGCAGCCGCGCCTTCGACTTCGATGCTGATTTTGGTCAGATTGTCGTGCGCCAGTTGCCCGACGAGCGAGCCCAATCGTTCGGCAAGTGCCATATAGGGCTTGAGCTTCGGCGCTTCCTCGGCGGAGAGACTGGGCATGTTGAGCGCATTGGTGACGCCGCCCTGCGTCAGATAATCGGACAGTTGTTCTGCCACCTGGATCGCGACGTTAACCTGCGCTTCGGATGTCGACGCGCCGAGATGCGGGGTCGAAATGAAATTGGGCGTGCCGAACAAGGGCGATGCAGTCGCGGGCTCCTCGACGAACACATCAAGCGCGGCACCGCCGACTTGGCCGGAATCCATCGCTGCTTTGAGCGCGGCTTCGTCGATCAGGCCACCGCGCGCGCAATTGATGATGCGGACGCCTTTCTTGGTCTTGGCAAGCGCTTCGGCATTCAGGATATTGCGCGTTTCGCTGGTCAGCGGCGTGTGCAGTGTGATGAAATCGGCGCGGGCCAGCAATTCGTCGAGTGTGACTTTTTCGATGCCGAGATCGACCGCGCGTTCGGGCGTCAGGAAGGGATCGTAGGCAACGACTTTCATTTTGAGTCCACGCGCACGATCCGCGACGATCGATCCGATATTGCCGGCACCGATGAGGCCGAGCGTTTTGGATGTGAGTTCGACGCCCATGAAGCGGTTCTTTTCCCACTTGCCGGCTTGCGTACTGAGGTCGGCTTCGGGCAACTGGCGCGCGAGCGCGAACATGAGCGCGATGGCATGTTC
>JANODH010000098.1:0-2060 GCA_031412595.1 Sphingomonas sp.
TACGACAAGTGGACCGCTTACGGTCAGGCCAAATCGGCCAATGCGCTGTTTGCGCTGCATCTCGACAAGATCGGTGCGGCTTTCGGCGTGCGTGCGTTTTCGCTTCACCCCGGCGGCATCAAAACGCCGCTGCAACGCTACCTGACGATGGAAGAGCAGATAGCGATGGGCTGGTACAAGCCCGACGGCTCGCTGATCGACATTTTCAAGACCGTCGAACAGGGCGCGGCCACGACTGTGTGGTGCGCGACGTCGCCGATGCTCGCGGACAAAGGCGGCGTTTACTGCGAAGATTGCGACATCGCGCCGATGTGGGCTGAAGGGATGTCGCCTTATTCGGGCGCGCGTCCGCATATCACCGATCCTGTTCTCGCCGACAAGCTATGGGCGCTTTCGGAAAGAATGACAGGCGTATCATTCTCTACGGTATCTTGATACCCGTCAGCAAAGCCGCGCGAATGCTTGACTTATCGGGCCAATGTGCGCATTGGCCACGGATCGACGCCGCTCCGCATCCGGGGTGGCGCGTTTCGTTATAAGGTCTGCGCCCGTGAAGGCACTCATGAAGACCACCAAAGCGGTCAAGCCGTTTGATGTGGAAAAGAAATGGCATCTGATCGATGCGGATGGTCTGGTCGTTGGCCGTGTTGCCACGATTGTCGCCAATATCCTGCGCGGCAAGCACAAGCCGAGCTACACCCCGCATGTCGACTGTGGTGACAATGTCATCATCATCAATGCCGAAAAAGTTCGCTTTACCGGCAAGAAAATGACCGACAAAGTCTATTACAAGCACACCGGTCACCCCGGCGGCATCAAGGAAACAACGCCTGCCAAGATTTTGGACGGCAAGTTCCCCGAGCGCGTTTTGGAAAAGGCCGTTGAGCGGATGATCCCGCGTGGGCCGCTCGGCCGCGATCAGATGCGCGCGCTGCGTATCTTCAAGGGCAGCGAGCATCCGCACACGGCGCAGGACCCGCAAGTTCTCGATATCGCCGGCATGAACCGCAAGAACAAGGTGGGCGCATAATGTCCGAAACATCCGACAACCGTCAGTCGCTCGCTGATCTGGCTGCGCTTACCGGCGCGCCCGCACCTGTCGTTGCCGATGCACCTGCTGCGCCGGCGTCCGAGAGCGAAGACCATATTGCGGCACCCGTATCAAACGAACCGGTTCGCGAGCCGATGCCGCTTCGTGAAGCGATCATCGATGCGCAGGGCCGCGCCTATGCCACAGGTCGGCGCAAGGATGCGGTGGCCCGCGTGTGGATCAAGCCCGGCAACGGCAAGATCACGGTCAACGGCCGCGATCAGGAAGTCTATTTTGCCCGGCCGACGCTGCGGCTCGTCATCAGCCAGGCTTTTGAAGTTGCCGACCGTGTCGGTGGCTATGACGTCGTTTGCACGGTCAAAGGCGGCGGGCTTTCAGGCCAGGCCGGGGCCGTGCGCCACGGCATCAGTCAGGCGCTGACACGCTTCGAGCCTGTCCTTCGCGCACCGGTCAAGGCTGCTGGTTTCCTGACGCGCGACAGTCGTGCGGTGGAACGCAAGAAATACGGCAAGGCGAAAGCGCGCAAGAGCTTCCAGTTTTCGAAGCGCTAAGGCTCACCGGGTCCTATTTCCAAGACGGCGGTTCCCCTACAGGAGCCGCCGTTTTTGCATCCCTGTTAACGATGTTCATTTGGCGGTTCGCCCGGCTTGGGCTATAAGAATCGCAAAGGGACATGACCGTGCTTAATCAGGAAACCGATTTCGAAAGCCGCATGGCGATCGCCGAACTGTTGGCCGAAAACGAATGCTTGCGCGCCGCGCTTGACGAGATGCGCGCCCGTGTCGATGATTTGGAGCGTCTGGCTGATAGCGATACGCTGACGCCACTGCCGAACCGGCGCGTATTCGTTCGCGAAGTCGAACGTGTCGCACGCCATGTAGCGCGTTATGAAACGCCGGCTGCTGTCATGTTTGTCGATGTAAATGCGCTGAAAGCCATAAACGATGCGCATGGGCACCAGGCGGGGGACGCCGCGCTGATCCACGTGGCGGCCATCCTGACGCGCGAG
>JANODH010000099.1:0-2198 GCA_031412595.1 Sphingomonas sp.
GAGCGCAACCCCGCGATCGAGCGCCCGGCGCGCCGCAAAGGCAATCAGCAAGCCTTCGGCGCGACTGGCATTACCCGCAGCGGCGGCGGCACGCAGATCAATTCGCGCCATGCGCCCTTCGAGATCGGCAATCCGCGCATCGATTGCAGTGGCCTGACCCAGTGTGGCAGCGCCCGGCGTCGGCGCTTTTGAAATCGTCGCGTCCGGCGGCGTGACAGTAACCAGCGGGCGGTTGGGCCGGGTGGGTTCAGCCACGGATCCCGATGCGTTTCCCGCCACAAAGCGCTTCATCGGCTCCCACCGCGTCAGCGCCCATGCCATCAGCGCAAGGCCGCCGAGAAACGCGAGGGCCGCAATGATCAGCGCCGTGCGCAAGGGGCGCGGTGGTTTTGGTTCGCTCGGATAATTGCTGGCCATCAAACGCGTCCGGTTGGCATCGTCGCGCCATCGCACAGCGTGACGGCAAGCGCCAGCATCGCGTTATCAGTCGGCTCCGGCGCGACGTGCACTGATCGCCATGCCGCACCGGCTGCTTGAGCCACGGCATCGCTCATTGCGATGATGTCGACTTCTGCCGGCGCCGGGCATCGTTCGGCAAAATGCGCCGCGGCGCGAGCTGAATGCAGCAGCGCGGCATAACGCCCCGCTGGCAAGGCAACATTGGTCGGCGCGGCTTCGTAAACGACGCGTGTCGTGATGGGAAAAGGCAGCGGCGGATAGGGCGTGCGGTCTGCACCAGCCAGATGAAGCGGGCGCGAAAGGCCAGCTTTACGCAGCGCCGCCAGTGCATCGGCAGCATTGCCTATACCTCCGACGACGTTTGCAAATCCGGCGTCGCGGGCGGCTTGTGCGGTTGCGGCACCGACCGCGAAGACCGGCAAGCCGCAATACAGGGCAATCGCTTGGCCGCCATGACGGACGGCATTCGCACTCGTCAGCAACAGCGCATCGAAAAGCGACGAGTCTGGCGCATCCCAGACATGGGGTTCGACAACAAATAGCGAGCGGATCAGCGGGGAAAGCCCGAGCGCCTCGGCTTTTCTTGCCGTGGCAATGGCCCCGCGCTCGGGACGCAGAACGAGCAGCGGGATCATGCGCCGAACAGCGTGCGCAGCTCCGGCGTTGCGCGGTCAAGCAGCGTTTTGGCGAGGCGCGCGGGTGCTTCGGCATTATCGACAATGATCGTGTCGCGTACATGATCGCGACCATCGCTCGACAGGAGTTCGGCGGTCAGTGTGAGCACATTGCCGTCCCAATGCGCGTGCGCGCCGACGGGCGAGTGGCAATCGGCGGTCAGCGCGGCGAGCAAAGCACGTTCGACTTCGACGGCCGTGCGCGTGGGCACATGGTTGATCGCGTCAAGCATCGCGCGCATTTCGGCATCGTCGGTTCGTGCTTCGATGCCGACTGCACCTTGCGAGGCAGCGGGGAGCATCTGTTCGGGATCGAGCGCGACGCCGATGTCGGGGCTGCCGAGCCGGTCGAGGCCTGCCGCTGCCAGCAGCGTGGCATCGGCCTCGCCGCGTTCGAGCTTGCCGAGCCGCGTCGCGACATTGCCGCGAAATCCGACGATTTCGACATCGGGACGGAGGCGCTGAACCTGTGCCGCACGGCGTGGTGAACTGGTGCCGACGCGTGCACCCTCGGGGAGGGCCGCGATGCTGGCGGCACCGATCAGCCGGTCGCGCGGATCGGCGCGTTCGAGGATTGCGGCAAGCGATATCGCATCGGGTCGGATTGTCTCGACATCTTTCATCGAATGCACCGAAAAGTCGATTTCGCCCGCCAGCAGTTTTGCATCGAGCGTTTTCGTCCACAAAGCTTTGCCCCCGATTTCGGCAAGCGGCCGGTCGAGCACGCGGTCGCCTTCGGTCACGACCGCGACGATTTCGATGTCGGCATCGGCCCAGCCGTGCGCGGCGATCAGCGCCGCCTTGGTCATATGCGCCTGCGCCATGGCAAGCGGGGAGGCACGAGTGCCGAGGCGATACGGAGTGCGTGTGGCAGGCATAGGGTCGCTGTGCTAGCGACGTCGCCATGTTTGGGAAACCCCTCATCATTCTCGGAATCGAATCGAGTTGCGACGAAACGGCCGCCGCGCTTGTGACAAGCGATCGCCAGATTCTCGCGCACCGGCTGGCGGGGCAGGAGGAAGCGCATCGCCCGTTCGGCGGGGTGGTGCCCGAAATCGCGGCGCG
>JANODH010000100.1:0-1536 GCA_031412595.1 Sphingomonas sp.
GCCGATGTCATAGACGTAAATGCGCGGGCGCTTGCCAGCATAGCTCAGATATACGATCGATTTGTAATCGGGCGAGAAACGCGGCGTCAGCACGATGTTCTGACCGTTGGTCAGGAAGCGGTGATTGGCACCATCCGAATCCATGATCGCGAGGCGCTTGACGCGGTTTTCCTTGGGGCCCGTTTCGGCGATATAGGCCACACGACTGTCGAAAAACGGCGTCTCGCCGGACAGGCGCGCGTAGATGGCGTCGGCACATTTGTGCGCTGCCCGCCGCCAGTCGCGCGCGGCAATGATAAAGCCTTTGCGCGTGAGTTCGGATTTCAGGGCGACGTCATAGAGGTAGCAACCGACCGTCAATTCACCATTGCCGTTTGCCCGCACGAAACCCTGCACAAGTGCGGCGGCATTGCCCCATTTATCGAAAACCGGGGCAGTGACTTCGGGAAAGCCGACAGCTGCAATGCCGCCCGGGCCGAGTGGTTTGAACAGGCCCGAACCGCGCAGGTCGGACGCAATGACTTCGGCAATCTGCCGCCCGAGGGCGTCGGTCGAGCCAGCATCGGTCGCTGCGTTCTGTGGCGTTGGCATCACGGGGACGGCAATGACGACATCGGCGGTCGTGCCGCCGACGACGTCGACTTCGATCGGCGAACTCTGTGGCGCAGCCGACTGAGCCGAAGCAATCACCGGCATCGCTGCCAAAACGATCAGCACTGATCTTATGATTTTCAAGGCCGTTATCCTCACGCCTAGCCCGGCAATTTATAGTTAAGATTTATATTCTTCCAGCCATCATAAAGGTCAGCAGGAAGCTCGAACGGTGAACATTGAACGAATGCCGCCTTCGCCAGTTCCCCGACGCGGGCGCCATAGCGGGCATTGTCATCGTCTGTGACCTGGCTGACCACAGTCGGATTGGCGGCAAAACTGCCATCGCGGTTCATTCGCAAATTGATCTTGGTCGTTATCCGCTCGGCACCCGGACCCGGCGTCGCAATCCGGTCTGCACAGGGCTGCACTTGCCGACGAATTGCGGCTGCGAGCCCTGCGAGCTGTGCCGGGCCGACCGCTGCAGCGCGGGGCGTCTGCGATGTGCTGCTCGATGGCTCGGCAGTCAGCCCCTTGCGGAAATCATCGCCCAGCTTCGATCCACGCGGCACAGGAGATACCTTCGGCGATGCAGTGGCAGGCCTGGGTTTCGAGATCGCTTTTGGCTGCACTTTTGGGGCTGGCGCGGGCTTGGGCAGTGGCACGGCGTCACTCGCAAGCGGTGCAATTGTCGGTTCGGGTGCAGGGGCTTCGGGCCGGGCTTCGTCGGGCAGGCCCATTTCGGGCGCAACGCTTTGTGCAAGCGCGATTTCGGGTGGGGCAGGGGTCGTATCGGTCAAACCGACTTCATCGACAATCTGCACATCGACCGGCTGGGTTACTGGTACCACCGGCTTGCTTGCCGCGAACAACCCCAGCGACAGGATCGCGAATATCGCAGCATGGCCAAGGACCGAAATCCCGAAGCCCGTCCGTTCGGCGCGC
>JANODH010000101.1:0-2630 GCA_031412595.1 Sphingomonas sp.
GTTGCCGTCGAGCTTGATGTAAGCCAGGTCGTATTTCGACGCTTCGACTTCGGCGGCGTCTTCCTCGGTCAGGTCGCGCAGTTCCACCAGGTCCTTGTGGCGGAACATCGCATTGCCATCGAAGGCGACCTTTGCGTCGAGAACGAGCAGCTTGCCGTCGTCGGTGACGGCAAGCGGATTGATTTCGATCTGCTCGGCATCGGTTCCGAGAAAGGCATCGTACAGTTTCGACGCGACATTGGCGGCTTGTTTGGCAAGATCACCTGTCAGGCCAAGCGCCGCTGCAACCGCCCGGCCGTGATGCGCCATAAAACCGGTGGCGGGATCGATGTCGAGCGTCTGGATTTTCTCAGGACTGTCGTGCGCGACGGCTTCGATATCCATGCCGCCTTCGGTCGAGACGACCATGCCGATGCGGCCGGACGCGCGGTTGACCAGCAGCGCCAGATAGAATTCCTGCGCGAAATCGACGCCATCGGTCACATACAGCCGATTTACTTGCTTGCCGGCGTCCCCGGTCTGGATCGTCACCAGTGTGTTGCCGAGCATGTCGGTTGCGGCGGCGCGCACTTCTTCAGCGCTGCGCGCGAGGCGAACACCGCCCTTGGCATCGGGGCCAAGCTCCTTGAATTTGCCTTTGCCGCGACCGCCGGCATGGATTTGCGCTTTGACGACATAGAGCGGCCCCGGGAGTTTGCTGACGGCCGCAACAGCTTCGTCGACTGATAGTGCCGCATAGCCCGCGGGCACCGGCACGCCGAATTTCGCCAGCAGCTCTTTGGCCTGATATTCGTGGATATTCACGTGCGCCGCTCCCTGTTGCGTTGCGGCAGTCTTAAGCACGCCGACTGTTAAGACGCAATCGCGCAACCCAGCCCTGCGGTTGTCACCACCGTGAAAATCTCGGGATCGCCGAGACCGCGTGTTTCGCGCACGAACTCGGCAATCGTCAGGTCACCGATCCGGCGATTGCGCAGCCCTGACAAGCGCGACAGCTTCTGCAACTGGCCAAGGCTAAGGCGATCGACCATTCGCTGCGCCATGCATGTCGAAACAGGCTTCGACAGCCCGGCATCGAGCAGTGCACTGCGCACCCGCGACTCAGGAGTAGCGCAAGCGGAAACCGCCAGCAGCGGCAGGACGATCAGAAGCGGACGCATAAATTCTCCTAACAACGCGCGACATATGATTATTTTCGGGTGACGGAAACCTGAACGCGATTATATATGCGTCATGGCGATGTGGTCCGGCCTATTGTTGTTCTTCGCGACGATCGCTTTCATGGAAGGCGTCGCTTATGCGGCACATCGCTGGGTCATGCATGGTTTCGGCTGGTTCCTGCACAAAAGTCATCATGAAGCACGCACTGGCTTTTGGGAATTGAACGACTGGTATTTCGTGATTTTTGCCGCGCCGTCGATGGCACTGTTGATCGGTGGCTTGTCTGGCTCTTGGGACGAATGGGCCATATGGACCGGTGCCGGGATTGCTGCCTACGGCGCGATTTATCTCGGTTTTCATGATATCATCGTGCATAAGCGGTGGGATAGCGGCTACGTCGCGCGTTGGGCGTATATGAAGCGGATCGTGCAGGCGCATCGCATCCACCATGTCGTCGAAACCAGAGACGGCACGGTCAGTTTCGGCTTCCTCATTGCGCCGAAGCCCGAAGATCTGAAAGCGACGCTGGCAGCGCGCGGGCGGGCCGGAATTCGCGCCCCACGGGGCGTTTCCTCCGTTACGGACTGAAACCGGCGCTATCTCCGCTTTGATCCGATCGCTTGATCGCCCAGCAGCATCGATGTGGCAGCGATCGAAACACTGCGGATTGTCCATTGCGACCGGTCACGGGCCGTGCTTGCCGTGACTGAATATGCCGGAACTGCCGATCGCGTGCACTTGCCTCTCCGGCCGATTCTTGCGGACGCGCTTCGGCTCGGCACAACCGGGCTGATCCTGTCGCATAATCATCCCTCGGGTGACCCGACGCCAAGCCGAAACGACATCGCCGCAACGCATCAGCTTGCCAAGGCGGCGGAAGCGCTTGGCATCCGGCTTCACGATCATCTGATTTTCGGCGGCGCAGCGCATGTGAGTTTCCGCGCGCTCGGCATTCTGTAAAACGGGACAGGGCATGGCTGCGCTGAAGCAACCATGCCCGATCGTGCCCCTTCGGCTTAATTAAAAGTCGAACTTCAGAGCCGCCGAAATCGTCCGACCGTTGATAGAGCGAGCCCGTACGATGCCGTTTGTGGGGATCGAGCCTTCTTCGGCTTCGGTGTAACCCGCAACATCGAACAGATTGTTGACATTCAGGGACAGTTGCACCCGTTCAAGCGGACGAACAGCAACGAATGCGTTGACCTGCGTGAACGCGGGGAGCTTCAGCTGATTGCTGTCCTGCGCAAAACTTGCCGTGGTTCCGATCACGCTCGCCCCGACCGTGAACATGTCCATCGTGTAGCTCGGTGTCAGCTTATAGGTGAAATCGGCCTGACGGCGCGGCTTTTTGCCAACCACGGTTGTGTCGTTCGATGCAGTGATTTTCGCACTGGTGTAGGTGCCGCTCGCAGCGATACTGAAGCCGCCCATGCGATATGCGCCTTCGACTTCCAGACCATAAGCGCGGT
>JANODH010000102.1:0-4317 GCA_031412595.1 Sphingomonas sp.
CGTCCGTCATCGGCGCCGCAGTCGATGATGCCGTAGCGCGTCAAGTCGCGAGCGGGATCGATCTCGTTTCCGACGGCGAAATGTCGAAGATTTCCTACGCGACTTATATCAAGGACCGGATCACCGGTTTTGACGGCGACAGCGCGCGGACGCCGCCAAAAGACCTCGAGATGTTTCCCAACTTCATGAAACGGCAGGACAAGGGCGGTGGCACGCCGACTTATCGCCGTCCCAGATGCATCGGGCCGATTGCCGTTAAATCGATGGCCCCGCTCGAAGCTGACGTCGCGCATCTGCTGGCGGCCGTGGCAGCGCACGCGCCCGTCGGCGGGTTCATGAATGCCGCATCGCCTGGCGTCATCGCGTTGTTTCAACCGAATGAATATTACCCGACGCAAGATGCCTATCTCGAAGCACTCGCCGAAGCGATGCGGCCCGAATATGAAGCGATCGTGGCGGCAGGCCTGTACCTGCAACTCGACAGCCCCGATCTCGGGCTCGGCCGTCACATGATGTACAAGGACCGCACCGACGCCGAATATCTGATGCTGATCGGCGGGCATGTCGAAGCGCTCAATCACGCGCTGCGCAATGTGCCCGCCGACCGGGTGCGGATGCATGTCTGCTGGGGCAATTACGAAGGGCCGCACTGCTGCGATGTCGAAATGGGCGTCATTCTGCCGACACTGATGACAGCCAAACCCAGCGCCTTATTATTCGAAACGTCGAACCCACGGCATCAGGCGGACTGGCATTATTTCGTCGAAATGGCCAACATCATACCCGAAGAAAAAATCCTGATCCCCGGCGTGATCGACAGCACGACGAACTTCATCGAGCATCCGCGCGTCGTTGCCGAACGGATCGAGCGTTATGCGGGCATCATCGGGCGCGAACGCGTGATCGCCGGGACCGACTGCGGCTTTTCGACTTTTGCTGGTTACGGCGTTGTCGATCCCGATATCGTCTGGGCAAAGCTCAATACACTGGCCGAAGGGGCTGAAATCGCAAGTGGGAGATTATGGTGACATTTCGCGAACGCCTGCGCGCCGGCGATCTCATTGCCGGAACGTGGATAAAGACGCCGCACCCGCATGTCGTTGAAGTGTTGAGCCTGACGAGCCTCGATTGCCTCGTGCTCGATGCCGAACATGCGCCGTTCGATCGCACGGCGCTCGACCTTTGCATTTTGGCCGCGCGCGCGGGCGGCAAGACAGTGCTCGTGCGCCCGCAATCGGCAAGTCACGCGCAGATCCTGAACGCGCTCGATTGCGGGGCGGACGGCGTGATCCTGCCGCATATCCGGACGGCGACCGAAGCCGCTGACGCCGTCAAAGCCTGCACTTACACGAGCGGCGGGCGTGGCTTTGCGGGCAGCAGCCGCGCGGCGGGCTACACGACCAAAGGCATGGCGAAGCATCGCGCGGATGCGGCTGGCGTGACGATCATTGTGCAAATCGAAGATATCGAAGCCGTCGAAAACATCGATGCCATCGCGGCTGTCGACGGAATCGATGCGCTGTTCATCGGTCGCGCTGACCTGACGATATCCTATGGCGCCGCGACGCCCGATGATGCCGTGGTCGTCAATGCTGTCGCGCGCATCGTTGCCGCAGGCAAAGCAGCAGGGCGGACAACCGGCATGTTTCTCAGCCGCGTCGGCGATGTGCCCGTTTGGTGCGAGCAAGGGGCAAGCCTGTTCATTCTCGGCTCGGACCATGATTTCCTTTTGCAAGGTGCCACAAAGTTGGCAGAGGCGATCCGAAGCTAGATTGCAACAAAGCCGCACGACGCTGGTTGCATCTTGGTTGCCACGGTCAGAGGAAAGCAATTTCATGGTGCAGGTAAAAGCCGTCATCTTCGGCGCGATCGGCGTTATCGCAGAAACATCCGATCTTCAGCGGCAAGCATTCAACCGCGCTTTTGCCGAGCAGGGGCTCGACTGGCAGTGGGATGCGCCGACCTATCGTCGGTTGTTGGCAATCAATGGCGGCCAAGCGCGGCTGCGCGCTTATCGCGCGGAAATGTCGCAGGCATCGGTGGTCTCCGATGCCATGATTGTCACGCTCCACGAGCGAAAAACTTTTCACTATGGCGCACTGACAGCGAGCGGCGCACTGACGCCGCGCCGCGGCATTGCCGAACTGATCGGGAAATGCCGCGATGCGGGCATTCGCGTGGCGCTGTGCACATCGACGTCGGTCGACAATGTCGATGCCATCAAATCGGCGCTCGGCAATGCGCTCGATTTCGGGGCATTCGAAAGCATCACGACGATCGAGAAGATCGCTGCCCCCAAGCCCGCGCCCGATGCCTATCGTCATTGCCTTGCGCAACTCGGCCTGTCGGCGGACGACGTGATCGCGATCGAGGACACGCCGGTCAGCATGGCATCGGCCATCGCCGCCGGGATCGCCGTGATTGCGACGCCAGGCGCGATGACGCACGATCAGGATTTTTCAGCGGCCGCACGCGTTGTGGATGATCTCGAAACCTTGTCGCTGGCTGAGATCGATGCCGTACTGGCAAACACGACGGCAAAGACTCACGCGTAGGAAAGCGTCTCGCGAGCAATCTGTGCTGCCATTGCAGCGTGATCGATCACGGTTTCGTCGGCATCGCCGGTAAAGACGCTACTGCCGATCAGCCGCACGCGCTGCCCGCACGCATGATGGCCGTGGACGCGCCAGAGAATTGCGGTTTGTTCATGGCTGACGACGGCATGTTCGAAGTGAAACGTGGCATCGGGCAACTGGCGGATGAGCGCGGGGAGCCAAGCGCCTTCGTAAAGACTGAACGCGCGCCCGTTCCACGCACGGTGCAGCCGGTTAGCGATATCGCAGACAGCGGCCGGGAAACCGGGCGGGACGAGCGCTGTATCGCCTGCGGCATATTGCCCCTGCCCCGCGCGCAGTTCGCCCAGCGGCGAATGCACGGGCGCGGCCGACCTTGGCTGGCCGCGATCCTCCACGACGACTTCGCGCAATATTCGCCCTGCCTCACGCCAGACCCAGCGGTGGCCGTGCCAGCCATCGACTTTATAGGCGATCATTTCGCCCAGGTCGGCAGTGATGCCCACGTCGGCCGCATCCTCGTTCACCCATGCCGCCGTGATCGCATCGCGGCCCTTGATGATGCCCAAGCTGTCTTCGCGCGTGGCGCGGTGGACGTGGGTATCGGCCAGCACGGCAAGATTGCGGTCGCGGCGCAGCGCGATTTCGAGCGCAGCGAGTGGCGTCACAGCCCGCCCTCAATTTGCCGCATCAGCGCAATCTCGTCGAACACCGTGACATCATCGACGATGACCCCGTGCGCAATGCGCCAGTGCGTGACGGCAAGGATGTAAACGGGTTCCCTGGTCGCCGGGCCATAAACCGCGCCGCCGTCGTGCGTGCCTGCGAGTTCCCAGCGCACCGCGATCATGTCGTCGATGTCGGCAACATGCTGGATTGCGATGCGGGCATCGCCTAAACTGCCGATAAGCGCGGTAAACCAGCCGGTAATCTCGCCCCACCCGAACAGCCGCCGATCGCCCGGACCTGCCCAGTGCGCAGCAGGCGAATACGCCCGGCGCACCAGCCCGAACCGGCGATGGTTGACGACCGCATCGAAAAACGCATGCGCAAAAGCATGCGGTTCGGTTGTCGGATCGGGCAAGGTCGCTGGTGGAAACGGGGTCGCAGACGCAGAGCGGACACGCGCCATCGCTTCGGCCCGCCACGCCGCTCGCGCGCCCAGCGCTTTGTCCGCCGCTGCGTGCGCCGCCGCAATCGAACGCGGCCGATAGCCAAGCTGCAACGCCATCGCGCTGTAATCGCGGACAAGCCATTCCTCGATGATCAGGTTTTCCCTGCACAAGCAGTCGGCAATCGTCGTGAATGTAATGCGTTTGCCGGTTGCAGGTCCAAGCTCCGACGGGCCTAAATTGGTCGCGCTCGATGTAATCCGGTGCGATGACAGATAGGCGCCATCGCCTTCGTCGGACCAGATCACCGCTTCGCCGGTCAACGTCCGATCGGGAAATGCCGACAGCGTCCTTGCCGTGCCCGCAATCACGCCTTCCATCCCGTGAACCGGCCCCGTCATCATATGCACGGTGATATCACGGCCATAATGCGTCGCGATCAGGCCGACATCCTTCTGTTCCCATATCCGGTGCGTGCAGCGCAGTATGTAATCGACGATGTCGCTGTAATCGCTGTCGAATCCGGGAAATGCTTGCCGCCGCGCCCCTTGCGGCGTCAATATTTCCGCAATGTCGCGGCCGCCGACATTGGGCACGCTGGTCATTGGTGGACCAGAAATGCAATTGCGCCA
>JANODH010000103.1:0-4936 GCA_031412595.1 Sphingomonas sp.
GAATACGGCTGTTGTCGGCCACAAGCGCGTCAGGGTCGCCCGCGCGGCGCGGCTCGATGCGGCGGTCGATCTTCATATTGGTCACGCGGTCGACGGCGTCGAGCACTTCGTTGACACTGAACCCGCGGCTGTAGCCCGCATTCATGATGTGGCTGGTCGCCGGATCGGCAATGAGCTTTTCGAGCGCAGCGACATGCGCTTCGGCCAGATCGCTGACGTGTATGTAATCGCGCACCCCCGTGCCGTCGGGTGTGTCATAGTCGGTGCCGAAGACGCTGACATGCGAACGCTTGCCGGTGGCTGCTTCGGCCGCGATCTTGATCAGATGCGTCGCGCCTGCGGTCGATTGCCCCGCACGTCCCGCCGGATCGGCTCCTGCGACATTGAAGTAGCGCAGTGCGGCATAATTCATCGGATGCGCCGCCGCTGTGTCACGCAGCATCGCTTCGGTCATCAGTTTAGACATGCCATAAGGATTGATCGGCACGGTCGGGCTGTCTTCGCGCACCGGGATGACAGCGGGAATTCCGTAGGTTGCCGCTGTTGACGAAAACAGGAAATGTGGAATGCTGGCGGTGACGGCTGCCTCGAGCAGCGCACGCGTGCGCACGGTGTTGTTCAGATAATATTTGAGCGGATCGCTGACTGATTCAGGGACGACCACCGAACCGGCAAAATGCACGATCGCGCGAATGCCATGTGCTTCGATAATGCGCGCAACCAGCGTGCCGTCATCGATATTGCCTTCGTAAAACGGCACATCGTCGGGCACGGCACTGCGAAACCCGGTTATGAGATTATCGATCACTGCCACGGGCCAGCCTGCGTCGCGGAACGCAAGCACGGCGTGGCTGCCGATATAGCCTGCGCCCCCTGTGATCAGCACTGGCAGTATCATTGACGCCCTCCGGCAAATCGGTGGCTGTTGTCTCGGTGGACCATTTCGAGAAACGACTTCGGCTTCTTCATCAGATTCGCCGGGAAAGCCACTTTCAAGCCGACAAGTGCCGCCGCTTCGCCTGCAAAATGCACGCAATTTGCTTTGCCCAAACTATAGCCTTTGGCACCGCGTGTTCGCCAGTTGGCAACCAGCGCCATCAACCGGTCATAGGTCGCATCGGCCACGGTCACCGCGAAATGACGTCGGCTGCGTACCACATATGGCTTGTCCTTGGTTTCGATATCACCCTGTGTCGCGCCGAACAACGCGGCATCGGTTGATCGCGCTGTGAAGCCGTAATTGGTGTCGATTGGTGCGCCGCCACGCGCCAGGGTACCCGTCACTGTAAAGAAAGCATGCGGAAAGGCGCGCATGCCCAGTGCTTCCATGTCGTGGGAATAAAAAGTGATGGTGACGTCCGCGCGCGCACTGACCGGCGCGAAAAGACCAAACAGAAGCAGGAACGCGCGCCACATCCGGAGGTCTATGGCCGGAAGGGGACTGGCCTGTCGAGCCATTTTGCGGCAGTGTTGCGTTTCAAAGAGCAATGGAAAGGCGTCGATTGCGCAAAGCGATTTTCATCACGGGGGGCGGATCGGGAATCGGCCGCGCGACGGCGCAATATTTCGCGGCCAAGAGCTGGTTCGTCGGCCTTGCCGATGTGAACGCGGCTGGCCTCGCCGAAACAGCCGCATTGCTGCCTGCCGGGCAATCGGCAGAATATGTCATGGACGTCTGCGATCGCAGCGCTTGGGAAACAGCGCTCGCTGATTTCGATGCGAAAAGCGGTGGCCGTCTCGACGTGCTGTTCAACAATGCCGGCATCGGAACCGGCGGCCCGATCGATGCGATCACGCCGCAGGATATCGAACGAGTTTTGGACATCAATCTAAAGGGCGTTTTCTGGGGAGCGCAAGTCGGCTTTCCTTATCTGAAAAAGACGTCCGGATCGGCGCTGGTCAGCACGTCGTCGGCCGCCGGCCTTTATGCCGGTCCCGGCATGTCGGCTTATTCTGCGACCAAATTCGGTGTCCGCGCGATGACCGAATCGCTCGATCGCGAATGGGCGGCCGTGGGCATCAAGGCGCGCACGATCATGCCGAGCTTTATCGACACGCCGCTGCTCGATGCGGTGAGCGCCGGATCGAACGAAAGCGTGCGCGAAACCGTGCGCACTGCAGGACTCGAATTCACGCCGGTCGAACAAGTGGCACAGGCTGTGTGGGACGCAGCGCACGGCAAGCGCGTTCATGTCGTCGTTGGCAAAACCGCCAAGCGGCTGAAGATGGCAACGACCTGGGCGCCGTGGCTGCTGCCCAAAACCCCCGCACGGCGGGATTGATGCGATGAGCGTCGCTTTTCGCCGCGAAAGCGATGAAGAACATCTCGAACCCAAGTTCGAATTGCCGCTGCCGCCCGGGGCCAATCTTGTCACGGCGCGCGGGCTGGCCATGATCAAGGAACGCGTGGCGGCGCTCGACGCGGCGCTTGTGGCAGCAACCGACGACTCTGCTCGAGCGGTCATAAAGCGCGACCTGCGCTACTGGCGGGCCCGCGAATCCACGGCCATCATTGCGCCCCGACCAAATGGCGAAACCGTCGCTTTCGGCACCACTGTTACGTTCATCCTAAACGGCAGAACACGCACCATCGCCATCGTGGGCAGCGACGAAGCCGATCCTGCGACCGACCGGATTACATTTACCGCGCCGCTCGCCCGCGCAATGATGGGCCTGGCCACGGGTGATGTCGCCGATTTCAACGGTCAGGACGACGCCATCGAAATCGTCGCGATCACGCTTTAATCGACGAGCGCGTCGATCGCCTTGGCAAGCGCAACATCGCGCACCGACAGCCCGCCCGCATCATGCGTCGTCAGCAAAATGTCGACCCGGTTGTAGACATTCGACCATTCGGGGTGATGGTCGGCTTTCTCTGCAAGGATTGCGACGCGCGTCATGAATCCGAAGGCCTCGACGAAATCGGCAAACAGAAACTGCCGCGTGATCGCATCGCGGGCTTCGTCATAATCCCACGCGTCGAGCGCATCGAGTGCGGCGGCGCGCTCGTCGTCGTCCAGTTGCTCGATCATCTTTGCCACTCCGTCATCGCGCGTCTATGTCGCAGCGATGGCGGGTCGCGGTCAATCACTGGCGTTCGAAAATGTCACATGCGTGCGGGGGCGGCGGCTTTTGTTCGGCGATGTTTCCTTTGCGCTGCAGGCTAGCGACGCCTTGGTCGTGACTGGCCCCAACGGAGTTGGAAAATCGAGCCTGTTGCGTCTCGCGGCAGGATTGCTCCGCGTTGAGCGCGGCGAGGTCAAACGCGAAGGCGCCATTGCGCTGGCGGACGAACATATGGCGCTCGATCCGTCGCTGTCGCTTTATGATGCGCTTGCCTTTTGGGCGCAGATCGATGGCTCGAATGCCATGTCGGCCTTGGGCTCGGTTGGCCTCGACCATCTCGCCAGTGTGCCGGTGCGGATGCTGTCGACCGGCCAGCGCCGTCGCGCCACGCTGGCACGAACCTTATCGGCGCGCGCCGAAATCTGGCTGCTCGACGAACCGGCCAATGGCCTCGACATTGAATCGATTGCCATGCTCGAAGGGCTGATCGCGGTTCACCGGATGCAGGGTGGCATCGCTGTCATTGCCTCGCACCAGCCGATCGCCGTCGATGCCGCGCAGACGCTGTTGCTGGGATGATCAGGACATTGATCTGGCGTGACGTCACGCGCGCGTTCCGCAGTGGTGGGATTGCGCTGCCGGTGGCATTTTTCCTGCTGGTGGCAACGCTTTATCCGTTCGCTGTCGGTCCCGACGGTCCCTTGCTTGCCAAAACTGGCGGCGGGGTGCTTTGGGTGGCGGCACTGCTGGCGGCGCTTCTTCCGGTCGATCGCCTGATCGCGCCCGATGTCGAAGGCGGTGTTCTCGATCAGCTTGCCGTGCGCGGGATTGCCGATGAGATCGTTGCGATCGCAAAGGTCATTGCGCACTGGCTCGGTTTTGGTCCGGCGCTCATGATTGCCGCCATCCCCGCAGCAGCGCTGCTGCGTCTCGACGGGGCGACACTGATGACGGTCGAAATCGGCCTACTGCTGGGCACGCCGGGCCTTGCGGCCCTTGGGGTTATGATTGCCAGCCTCACCAGCGGCCTGCGCGGGGCGACAGCGCTTACCGGGTTGCTGATGCTGCCGCTCGCTATCCCGATCCTGATTTTCGGGGCGGGAAGTCTTGGCCCCTCGGGCGTGGGCGGTCTGAAGTTACTTGCCGCGGCTTCATTGCTGCTCGTTGCCATCGCTCCCTTTGCGACAGGCGCTGCGCTGAGAGGTTTGCGCGACTAGGTCCGGGCGCCACACCAGCGCGCGAATATCGCTGTCGGGAGCGCCAAACCGCGCGCTTCTTCGCGCACGGCCAGTTCACCGCATTCGACCGTTCCGGGCAGATCGCCGAATACCTGAGCCATTAGTTCGCCGATTGCCAGCGCCGACATCCGGATTGCGTAAACCGTCAGAAACACGAAGGCGGACCGCTCATCGACCAGCGCGCGGCAGTTAGCAACGAGCCCGGCCAGATCCTCCTCGAGCCGCCATACTTCGCCTTCGGGTCCGCGGCCATATTTCGGCGGATCGAGAATGATCCCGTCATAGCGCCGCCCGCGCCGCACTTCGCGCGCCGTGAATTTTGCGGCATCGTCGACCAGCCAGCGGATCGGCTTGTCCGCCATATCCGACAGCACGGCATTCGCTTTGGCGGCCTCGACCGATTTTTTGGACGCGTCGACATGCACGACCGACGCGCCGGCACTCGCCAGCGCCAGTGAACCGACACCGGTATAACCGAACAGGTTCAGGCAATCTGACGACGCGGGCAATTGCGCTTTTGCCCAATCCCATACCGGCATCATATCGGGAAAGAAGCCCAGATGGCGAAACGGCGTCGTCTGCGCGGTAAAGTTCAGCCTGTCCCACTGCAGCGGCCAGCCGGCTTTGGGCAC
>JANODH010000104.1:0-3925 GCA_031412595.1 Sphingomonas sp.
GATCTTGTAGGACTTGCCGGTGTAATACAGGATCCGCTCGGTCGTCGTGGTCTTACCCGCGTCGATGTGCGCCATGATCCCGATGTTGCGATACATGCTCAGTGGATGGCTGCGTGCCATGATTATTCTCCAGGACCAGCCGGATAGCTGGCAAAAAACTACCAGCGATAATGCGAGAAAGCGCGGTTGGCTTCAGCCATGCGGTGCGTGTCCTCACGCTTTTTAACAGCGTTGCCACGGTTGTTTGCCGCATCCATCAGTTCGCCCGAAAGCCGCGCGGCCATTGTGTGCTCGCTGCGGTTGCGGGCGGCGGTGATCAGCCAGCGGATCGCCAGCGCCTGCGACCGCTCGGTGCGCACTTCGACTGGCACCTGATAGGTCGCACCACCAACGCGGCGGCTGCGCACTTCGATGCCCGGCTTCACATTGTTGAGTGCATCATGAAACACACCGATCGGATCACGCTTTGCGCGCGTTTCGACAGTTTCCATCGCCGTGTAGACGATACCCTCGGCGACGGCTTTCTTACCGTCGAGCATGACGCTGTTCATGAACTTCGACAGGATCAGATCACCATAACGGGGATCGGGCAAAATGATCCGCTTTTCGGGACGACGACGACGAGCCATAAATATTTCCTTCTAAACTTCAGCCTGATGCAGAACGAGCCTGCGGCTTACTTCGGACGCTTAGCGCCGTATTTGGAACGGGATTGCTTGCGGTTCTTGACACCCTGCGTGTCGAGAACACCGCGCAGCACGTGATAACGCACACCGGGCAAATCGCGAACGCGGCCGCCACGGATCAGGACAACGCTATGCTCCTGAAGATTATGGCCTTCGCCCGGGATGTAGCTGATGACTTCACGCTGGTTCGTCAGGCGGATCTTCGCCACCTTGCGAAGCGCCGAGTTCGGCTTCTTCGGAGTCGTCGTGTAGACGCGCGTGCACACGCCACGCTTCTGCGGGTTTGCTTCCATCGCAGGAACCTTGGACTTGGCCTTCTGCGGATCGCGGCCCTTGCGGACCAGCTGGTTAATCGTTGGCATTTGAAGCCTTCACCTTAAAGTTACCGAACAACATCCGGCGGGTTACTTTGCTGATGCAATGATGCAGGTTCGGATCGAACACGAAAAAACACGGCGGCCTTCACGCGACCCCCGGGCCTTCATCACACAACGGCAATGTTCAAGTTCGCATCGCGGGAGGTTCCCACAATACGAGCGCCGCCCTTAGCGTAAGGGTTGGGGGAGGTCAACGGGGAACACTTTACCTGCAATTAAGCTGGCGACGTTAACCAACGCCAATGACTATCGCCTTTCAAGCCGCGCCCATCGATCCGGCCAAAGCGTCACGCGCGACAATGCGCTTGACTGTCATGATTGCTGTCGTCGCGCTGCACTGGCTCTCCGCGCCACTTGTATCCGATGACATGAGCGCCTGGCTGGTGCCGTGGTTTGATCACATTGTCAAAACGGGCATCATAAGCGCTTTTGCCGAACCCTTCGGTAATTATACGCCACCGTATCTTTATCTGCTCGCAGTGAGCACGATGTTGCACGGTATCCTGCCCGCCGTCACCATCATCAAACTGCTATCGATCATGGGAACCGGCTTCCTGGCATGGGCGATGTTGCGACTATTGCGCGCCGTGCAGACGCGCCATGCTATCGATTTTTCGCTCCTGATGTTTGCCATTCCTACCGTCGCCATCAACGCAGCATTACTGGGCCAGTGCGACGCGATCTGGGCGGGCGCGTGCATTGCAGCGGTCGCGGCGCTTGTCGAACGCCGGATGGCGACGGCAATGGTCTGGTGCGGCGTCGCGTTTGCATTCAAAGCACAAGCGATCTTTATCGCCCCGGTTGCGCTCGGCGTGATGCTCGCCAGGCGACCGCGCTGGTGGGTCTGGCTTGTTGCACCGGCAGCCTTTGTCAGCGCGATGATTCCGGCAATGGCGGTCGGCTGGCCAGCAGCCGACATCGCATTCATCTACTATGGCCAGGCACAGACTTTCAAGGAACTCAGCGTTAACGCCCCTAACATCTGGGTGCTTGTCGAACAGTTCGGGCTGGCGAACGGACAGACGGGTCGGCTGTATGCCTTCATGCTTTCCGCTATCGTCGGCAGCGCAATCGTAAAAGCGGCATTTCAGACGAAAGCAAACGATCACCGTCGCCAGGTCGCCGTCGCGCTGCTCGCGGCCCTCGCGATGCCCTATTGCCTCCCGCTGATGCATGAGCGGTATTTCTTTCTGGCCGATATCCTCGCGATCGCTTTGTTCGCCGTCCATCGCAACACCGTTTCGTTGGCCGTCGCATTCGCTTGTCAGGCGGGATCACTCTTGGGCCTGATGGCCTATGCGACCGGCGATGTGCAGTGGGCAATGCTGGGGGTCGCGCCGATATCAGTCGCAATCACCCTGACGATGAGCCTTGCGTTCGGCACGCGCTCAACGACGCAAAAGATGCTATCTAGCGACAATGATGGCGCAGTAAGAAACGATGACGCAGTAAGAGACGGCCGTTAACCAAAGACCCGATGACGCGCCCGCAATCTCAATCTGGCTGGAGCAGCACCTGGGGGCCATCACTCCCCGTCATTGTTATTTACGGCAGTATTCTGCTTTTCATTGCCATCGTATATCCATTCCCCAGTCCGTTCGACGAACTCGCTCATGTGTCCGTCGTACGTGCGCAACTTGAGCGGCCCGATTTCTTCGCCGACACGCGAAGCTACATGCTGGTCCAGCCAGGCAACATCATGCAGTGGTCGGCGAATGCAAACTATATCAACCATCCGGCACTCTATTATCTGGGAATTTCGCCACTCCTGAATTATGAGCACCCGATCCTCGCGCTTCGGCTTGCCAATGTAGCTTTGTCGATCCTTGCGCTTGCGATTGTGCTCCAAAGCGGGACGAAATTGTTCGGTCAGACGGCTGACCGTATCGTGTTTGCCATCATCGTTGCCAGCTTTCCAAAGTCGGGGCTGACCGGTGGCATGGTAACCAACGACAATCTGGCCATGGTCGCGGCTGCGTTGGTGTTTTCAGGCATGACCAGCACTGTCGGCGGCGGGTTGACACTCGCGATCGGCTTGGCGCTCGCCGGATGGACAAAGCTGACGGCCCTGATCGCTCTTGCTGCTGCTGCAGGGATTAAAATCCTGATAGAACACAAACGCGGGCTATTCCGTCGCGAAAACTGGCTGGCGTTGGCCGGCGTCGTAATCGGATCGCTCCCCTATCTCGTTTCCTTTGTGCGAACGGGTAAACTCTTCCACGTCAACGTGGCCGTTTTCAGCAGTGTGCCCGGCACCAAACCCGACTGGGACTTTATCGACTACACGCGGGCGTTCATTTTTGAACTGATTTTCAAATGGCCCGCTGCCGAAGCAAGTCTGCCCATTTCGATTGCAGCCCTGTTGATCATGTCGCCGCTGGTCTTTGCTGTTGTTGGTCTGCTGAAAGACGCGCGCGTTCGCGCCGTTGGAATCGCCTATCTCTCGGCCACGCTCATCACGCTTGCGCTCCATATCGGTTTCGGATGGCGATCCTTTGAAAGCATCGGCGATCTGACGATTTCCCAAACACGCTATTACAACGTGCTGTGGCCCGGGATTGCGCTGGCGGGAGCAGTAGCCATCACGCGACTACGGACGCTACGATACCCGGCCCTGCTCCTTTATCTCACCCCAACCGTGATCGGTGGCACGGTTCTAGCTTTGCTCTGAGCACTTAAGCCGCGTCCGTAGCAGGCGTTTCCCGCTTGGGCAGTAGATGCAACACGCCGACGATAGCGGCCCCCACGATCAGACCGAATAAGCCAGAAGCTGCAGCATTGACGATCCACTCGATCAACCCGCCGATGCCCGGCACTGCATCGCCGACAACCTTCGCCATATCGTGGAACAGATGCGCCACC
>JANODH010000105.1:0-6404 GCA_031412595.1 Sphingomonas sp.
CTAGCATCAAGATTCTCTGGATTTAACGAGCACGGAACATGGCGCCACAGGGCAAAATGTGGACGCATCATACACGTCGACATCCGCTCCAATGACGTTGAATATGCCGGGAAACCAGCCAATTTAGTATCCGCGCGAGACGTTTCATCTCTCATCGAAAGCGAGGCAGCAAAAGCTGCGGCTGCCCAGTTGCACGATGAAACGACGCAACGGCTAACGACGACGCTGGAAGAATTGACCGACGGCTTTTTCACGCTCGATCGCAATTTGATATTTACGTTCATCAACCGCGCGGGCTCAGAAATTCTCGGCATAGATCGCGCGACGATGCTGGGCACTGTTTTGGGTAAAACTCTTGCCCAAGCATATCCGGGTGCGACCGAGCGAACGTTTGAGAAACAATATCGGCGCGCTCTCGAAGATGACACGGTAGTCCGCTTCACTGACTACTTCCCGCCTTTGGAGAAATGGTTCGAGGTTCATGCTCACCCGTCGCGTCATGGGCTTGCTGTTTACTTCCGAGACGTGACGCAGCAACGCGCGCGAGATGATCAATTGCGCTTGCTGGAAAAGGCCGTCTCGCATCTGAATGACATCGTGCTCATCACGGCCGGAGAGCAGACTGATGAACCCAACGGGCCGTTGGTCGTCTATGCCAACGCCGCGTTCGCGCGCCACTCCGGCTATGAATGTAGCGAATTGGTCGGGAAAACACCGCGGATGCTGCAAGGGCCAAACACTCAAAGGCCACAGCTCGATGCGATGCGAAAGTCGATCGAGGCATGGCAGCCCCACCACACCGAATTGATAAATTATACAAAAACCGGTGCCGAAATCTGGCTGGATATCGAAATCATTCCTGTCGCCGACGACACAGGGTTATTCACGCATTGGGTCAGCGTTCAGCGCGACATCACGGATCGCAAGCGCGCCGAAAGTGCACAGCGATTAACCAACGCCCGGTTCGAAACGATTGCCAGAGCCGTTAACGACGCCGTTTGGGAATGGGACGCTAAAACTGACCGTCTTTGGTGGAGCGAGGCCATCAGAACGAATTTCGGCCATGCGCCCGAAGTGATGGCACGCAGCCTCGACGTTTGGAAAAGTCTGCTCCATCCTGACGACAGGGGCCGCGTCATTGCCAAAATGGACGCAGACCTTGAAGCTGGCCTTGACGATTGGGACGATGAGTACAGGTTCGCACGAGCGGACGGAACTTTTGCGGTTGTTGTCGATCGGGGGCGGGTCGTTCGCGACGCTTCCGGCGAAATGACGCGAATGATCGGCACGTTAACCGATGTGACCGAACGTCACGAACTCAGCACGCGCCTTGCGCATGCGCAAAAACTTGACGCCTTAGGCAAGCTTTCGGGAGGTATCGCGCACGATTTCAACAACCTGCTTACAGTGATTATCGGCAATACGGACATACTTGCGCAACGGTTGGATGACGAAAGCGACTTGCACTCGCTTGCTTTGCTGAGCTTTGCAGCCGCGGAACGCGGCGCCGAATTGACCGGCCGCCTGCTTGCTTTCGGGCGCCGCCAGCCCTTGGCGCCAAAGCCCGTTGATGTCGGGCTGCTGACAAAAAGCCTGGAGCCGCTGCTGATGCGCACCTTGCCCGAAAGCGTCGAACTCAGCATCATTTCGCGGTCCGACCCTAGCGTCGCGCAGCTCGATGCCGGCCAGCTAGAGACCGCTTTGCTCAACCTTGCTTTGAACGCGCGCGACGCCATGCCCAGAGGTGGCCTGCTCACGGTCCTCACAGAGCATGTCTGGCTCGAAGCTGATCCGGGCGATGTTGACCACACGCCTGCCGGCCATTTCGTCGCCGTATCGGTCATCGATACTGGTGTCGGCATGGAAGACGAAACAGCGCAGCGTGCGTTCGAGCCATTCTTCACGACAAAAGATGCAGCAGTAGGCAGCGGTCTCGGGCTGAGCATGGTTTATGGCTTTGTAAAGCAGTCGCACGGGCGCGTAAAAATATCGACCAGCCGCGACAACGGAAGCACTGTGTCGATGTACTTCCCTATCGTTGCAGACACGCCCGGCATCATTGAACCGGCGCACCGTAACGGCACCGCGTACACCAAGCGGATCAGCGGCCATGAGAAGATTCTTGTTGTCGAAGATGATGAAATGGTCCGCAGCCACGTCACGTTGCATTTGGCCAGCTTGGGTTACAAGATCGTATCTGCCAACGACGGCGACGCCGCGCTCGAAATACTCAAGCACGACCCTGACATCGCACTTCTGTTCACTGACATCGTGATGCCCGGCTCCCTGAACGGTGGGCAGCTGGCGACTGAAGCACGACGATTGAGGCCAGACATCCGAATTCTGTTCACATCGGGACATTTCGATCAGCAGGAAATTATCAAAGCGGTTCCGAACCAGAAAATTTTTGTTTTGAGCAAGCCGTATCGGCTGAAGGAGCTGGCTTTGAAAATCCGCGCCGTGATCAATGCGAAGATCGTTGTCTAAAGCGATGTTTACGACTGCGATAGCGCTTGGGAGTTGGCGGCGGGTGATGGGCACCCGCCGCATTGTTGCCAGGGACCAGACCGCCAACAAGGCCAGATAAGCCCGAATGCGTTAACCCTCACTCATCGCCGAACCCCGTATTAGTACCGGTAATCCGTGCAATTTTGGACATCGCCTCGAGCCCGATTTTTTCAGCGTTAACAACACCATAACTTTTTGACCGGTGCCGCATCCGAAACGATCCTCAACGCGTAACTCGGACGGAGCTGTGGACAGCTGCACATCGAGAATAAAAGCAAAACCAAAAAACAGTTCACCAGCGGCGGTCTTCGAAGTTCAGAATCACGCGTAACAAGCAGGGATAAATTATGATCACGAAAATGACCGCGATAACAGCGGCGCTACTCTCGACTTTCGTCGCTGCCACGCCAGCATCCGCTGTGGCAATCAATTCGAAGAAATGCGTTTCGGTCGCCGATGCTGCGGGTTGCCTTTACGAAGGCAATATCGGAAACACGCGTGATGCTGCAGCAGCGCAAAAACAGTAT
Source organism: Sphingomonas sp. (assembly GCA_031412595.1). Classification (GTDB taxonomy): domain Bacteria; phylum Pseudomonadota; class Alphaproteobacteria; order Sphingomonadales; family Sphingomonadaceae; genus Sphingomonas_O. Next base: position 3,036 of record JANODH010000105.1, read on the forward strand.
AATGCGATCCGCGATCCGGACATCATGCTTACGTTTCTCGGCAAGTCAGACGCCGGATTCGGTGTTGCCTCATTCAGCGACGCAAGCAAAACAAGCGGAACATGGTTTGCGCCAGGTTTTCTCGTGAGTTTCATCGCCGTGAAAGCCGGGCCGGAATTCGTCCTTTATAAATTGTCAGCGCCGACGTCGTCGGGCAGCTGGTCGACTGCTGGTCTGGTCAACGGCAAGGACATCAAGAAGGAACTATCGCATCTGACCTATTTCGGATCGCGAAGCGCAGTGCCCGAGCCCGCGAGCTGGGGGATGCTCCTGCTCGGCTTCGGTATCGTCGGCAGTGTGTTGCGCCGTCGCAGTCGGGCGCTGGCAATCATTTGAACGCTCGCATTTGATCGCAATGACAATCTTCGCTGCGCAGGCCGGACTGCAACTGGCGCGCCGCAGCGAACATGGATATCCAGCGGCAGTTGCCGGCCTGCCCGGAACTGCGGTGGCAAGATTACGCATCCGGCTTACGCATCTTTACTGCCACGGGCGGTTGCCAAATTTCGCTGACCCGACGCTGTTCAATGATCTGGTGCAAGTTCGAAAGCTTGCCGACCACGATCCCCGGTTACCGTTTCTTGCTGACAAAGTTCATGCCAAGCAGTTCGCCGCAAACCGACTTGGTCCAGATCGCACGACACCGACGTTGTGGACGGGAACAACGCTGCCGAAAGCTGCCGACTGGCCAGTCCCGTTTGTCGTCAAATCACGCCACGGCTGCGGCCAAAGCTCTTTCGTCCGTTCGCCCGACGACGACTGGGATAAAATCAGGCGTCAAGCGCATCGCTGGACACAAATGCGCTATGGCAAGTGGCTCGACGAATGGCTTTACGGACAGATTGATCCCGGGCTTCTCGTCGAACCGATGATCGGAGATGGTGTGACGCTGCCGATCGATTACAAGTTTTTTGTCTTCGCCGGTCGTGTCGAATTCGTTCAAGTTCACCTGGATCGCGAACGAAATCACCGGTGGATTGTGTTCGATCGCAACTGGCTCCGCATAACCACTGGTCCCAAAGACGATCGGCTCATGCAGCCCTCTGGATTGGCCGCCATGATCGCCGACGCCGAAACGTTGGGAGCCGACTTCGACTTTGTTCGCGTCGATATGTACCAGATAGACGGAAAGCCGCGGTTCGGCGAAATGACCTTCTACCCAGGATCGGGTCTCGGTGCGTTCAATCCCCGATCCCTCGATGCAGACATGGGGAAGTTCTGGCTCGCCGCACGACCAAAGTTAGCAAAACGGCGGCACGGCAGGTGTTGTGCAAATACCGGTCTTGCTAATTTTTGATGCATAGTTAGCCTTCGCTCATTCTCGCGGATTTGCGAGCCAATCAGGCGTTATGTGCTTGAAACGGAGAGGATGGACTCATGAAACGTATAATTAAAGTCTCAATCGGGGCCGCGCTTTTATCGTCGTCAACATTGGCCTCGGCCGCATCCTATGTCGTGCTGGGCGGATCGGGTGCTAACCTCGAAGCGGCGGTGACCGCCGCTGGCGGCGTCGTGAAAAAGCGCCTCAAAGGCCTCGACGCTGTTATTGCCGAAGGCGGCGCCGGATTTCTGACAGCTGTTGCGTCGCGACCGGGCGTAACCGGCGTGGCCGAGGATCGGAAGATCAACTGGACCCCGCAAGTCGACCGCGTGCAGTTCGTCGACGACAGCGCTGTTAACCCGCCGAATAACGGCCCCGGCGTTGATTCGCGCTTCAACCTCCAGTGGGGTCATGCAGCCGTAAAAGCAGTGGATGCCTGGCATAAGGGTTACGAAGGTCAGGGCGCTCGCGTTGCTGTCCTCGATGGTGGTTTTCAGCTGAATCACCCCGATATGGTTGGTCGCTTCGATCCATCGTGCACGGCCGACATGACCGGCGAAGGCATCGAATACGGGGTCAATTCAAGTGACCCGATCGGGGTGTTCTCGCATGGCATGCACACAGCAGGCACAGTCGGTGCGGCACGCAACGGCATCGGCACGATCGGCGTGGCGCCCAAAGCGACACTTTGCCTGGTCAAAGTCCTGTTCAATTTCGGCAGCGGTTCATTCGAAGACGTTGCAGAAGGGATTATTTATGCCGCTGACAAGAATGTCGACATCATCAGCATGAGCCTCGGCGGATCAATCGAGAAGTCGTCCCCTGGTGCTTCGACGTTGCGATCGCTTATCGATCGCGCTGTCAGCTACGCTTATCAACGCGGTGCGCTCGTCATCACGTCTGCTGGCAATGACGGTGAAAGTGCCGACAGCCCGAAGATCAGCGGCACGCCTGCCGATCTGATTCACTTGCCCTCCGATTCGCCGCAAGCGATCTCGATTTCGGCAACAGCGCCGCGCGGCTGGGCAAAGGATCCGAACAATACGTTCCTCGATAACCCAGCAAGCTACACCAACTATGGGCGATCTGTGATCACGCTTGCTGCGCCGGGCGGCGATCGTGTCGCGTCCGTCACCGGCAATTGCACGGTTGGCGGTCTCACGCGCGCATGTAACGTATTTGATCTCGTGTTCAGTACAGGTGCTGCCAACGCTTATTACTGGAGTGCAGGAACCAGCATGGCAACGCCTCACGTCTCCGGAGTCGCTGCGCTGATCGTCAGCAAATACGGAAAAATGCACCCCGCTCGCCTGCGGGCTTATCTGAACGGCGGCGCTGATGACCTCGGCACGCCGGGACACGATCCCTTTTATGGCAATGGTCGCGTAAACGCCCTTCGGTCCGTGTCCAAATAAGGCCGGTCGTCTCGAAGAAACGATCACCCGCTGCGCTTACCTTACGCAACGGGTGATTTGTTTTATTATGCCAGATGGTAACGAGAAAATTCGTCGCGCCGTGGGTTGGCCATGGCTATCTCGGACTGTCAGGGTCTTACGAAGACAGCCTGTCTTCAAACTCAGTTTGCAATGATCCTGCGAAAATGGAATTTCGATCTTAAATCATGCAAAAACTACCGGCCCACCGCAACCCTTTTTGGCGCCGCCCTGCCGTTTTGCCGACGGCAGCGCTCTTGTTGGTGGCATCAATTGCCGGGGCGCTTCGTTGGGCCGATCGCGAAGAACCACCGGTGCAGGCTCAGTCTACGCAATCACCAGTCAAAAATGGTGCGGATTTGCAATGGCCCGATTTAACCGAAACCGCCGATGCCCCAGCCGAACAACAAGGCGACGAGGCACAAGCCGTCGCCCCGGGCCGCACATTCATCGGAAAGCTCAACTTGAGGCCAAGGCTGAAAAACGGCCGCGTTGCGGGGTATATCGTCGATCCGGCCGATTCATCGATCCTTGTGGGGACTCCGCTTCAGCCAGGCGACGTGCTCCTCGAGATGG
>JANODH010000106.1:0-25107 GCA_031412595.1 Sphingomonas sp.
AAGCCAGTCGGTATCGAAGCTGACGACTGCAAAGCGCGTCTTGCTCCCCTTGAACGCGTTGGCCAAATGCCCCCCGAATTCCTCGGCCAGATCGAAATAGTCAATGGCGCGAGTGATGTAGAGGTAGCTGTTGGCATCGAACCGATCGGTGAAACTGAGCCCCTGATGACGCAAATAGCTTTCGACCTGAAAGTCGGTGTCGAAACCAAAGGTCTTGGCTTCTCGCGCCTGCAGCCGCCGTCCGAATTTCTCGGTAAGCCCCTGCTCGGACAGATAAGTGATGTGTGCAGCCATCCGTGCCACAGCAAGGCCTGCATCGGGCGTCTTGGCGTCATGATAATAATCGCCACCGCGCCAGTGCGGATCGGCCATAATCGCTTGCCGCCCAACTTCGTGAAATGCGATATTCTGCGCGCTGTGCTTTGCAGTGGAGGCAATAATCAGGGCGGCCGCAACCCGATCGGGAAAATGCGCGGCCCAGCTCAGCGCCTGCATCCCGCCCATCGACCCGCCGACAACCGCGTGCAGCCGCGCGATGCCCAGATAATCGAGCAGCAATGCCTGGCTGCGCGCCATGTCGCTGATCGTCACGACCGGAAAGCGCATTGCATAGGGCTGACCGTCCTCAGCTGTCGCTTCAGGCCCCGACGATCCCATGCACCCGCCGATTGCGTTGACGGCAACAACGCAGAAACGATCAGTATCGATCGGCTTGCCCCGCCCCACCATGCGCGACCACCAACCGGGCTTACGGGTGATGGGATGCGCCGAGGCAACATGCTGATCCCCGGTCAGCGCGTGGCACACGAGCACCGCGTTCGATGCGTCGGCATTCAGCGTGCCATAACTCTCGTACGCCAGTTCGACCGGGGACAGCACGCCGCCGCCATCGAGCGCCAGCGGTCCCTGCAAAGCGATGCTGCGATTGAGGCCGAAACGTTCATCCATCGGTTGCAGGCTTTGCAGAGCCGTAGGCACTGATGCAAGGTTACAGGAAATTGTTCGGCCAGATCATCGTCCGCCACATATGCGCGGTTGGCGATCCATCGAATCCGAGCCCTTCGGCCGGCTGGCGGAAGTTGCGCCCGATGATGTCGGTCAGCGGCGCAATATCGGGCGTCGTTTCGTCATCGAAGAAATAAATGTCGTATAGTGTGACGAGCCGTGACGACATGTACCATCGGTGCTTCTGCGCCGCGGCAGCTTCGCGGCGGATATAATCGGGTGGGCAGTAATCAGGGCCGAAAAAGCGATCATAGCTTTCGGGATATTTATACCCGACCGACTCATCGGCAAAATAACGCAGCGCCTGATGCTTTTCGACGGCCCAGGCGACTTCTTCATCGACATAAGGCGCGATCATCTGCGCGCCCCAATAGCCATGATCGGCGCGGATCAGACAGGCATTCGAAATATCATGCAGCAAACAGGCCATGACGACAGCTTCGGACTGGCCATCGCTCAGCGCACGCAGCCCGCTCGAAATAAGATGCCGTTTGGTAATCCCGTCGATCCGGTGCGTAAAAAAATCGAGCAGAGTCGGCTCGGCCGGCATTTTGGACAAAGCGGGATTGTCACCCATCATCATCACCGTGCCCGGCTTCAGCGCTGCCAGCGCTTCGGTTTCGCCGGTCGACACCCCCGTCCCGACATAGCCGACGGATGCAGGAACGATCAGGCGCTCCAGGCCTGGCTGATTGGATTCGGGCGGATTGCACATCGGATTGCCTTAGCCATCAGACCGGCTGCGTGACAATCGGCAGCAGCACGTTAAAGAAGCGTCCATGAATCAGCCTCAACCTAAGCCATGGATCATGGACATTGCGCCCTATGTTCCCGGGCGATCATCGACCGATGACGGACGCAAAGTGGTCAAGCTTTCGTCCAATGAAAATCCCCTTGGCACCAGCGATGCCGCGAAAGCTGCATTCGCTCACCATGTCGTCGATTTGGCGCGTTATCCCGACGCGTCCGCAGCAGCTTTGCGCGAGGCCATAGCAGCCAAATATGACCTCGACCCGGCACGCGTGATTTATGGCACCGGTTCGGATGAAATCCTGCACATGGTTACCGGCGTCTATGCAGGGCCGGGCGACGAAGTGATCCAGGTCCGATACGGTTTTGCCGTTTACGAGATTGCGACGCGGCGGGTGGGGGCAACGCTGGTCGTTGTGCCTGACACCGATTATGCGACTGACGTCGATGCAATCCTTGCCGCCGTGACGTCGCGCACGCGGATCGTCTTCATCGCCAATCCGAATAACCCGACAAGCACATTTACACCACGGGCGGAGATTGCGCGGCTTCATGCGGGGCTTCCAGCCGATGTCATGCTCGTGATCGATCAGGCCTATGCCGAATATATCGATGCCGCCGAAGACGACGCGGCACTCGATCTCGCGAAATCGCAACCCAACGTCATCATCACGCGAACATTTTCGAAAATCTACGGGCTCGCGGCCGAGCGGATCGGCTGGGGTTACGGATCGCTTGAAGCCGTCGGGGCGATGCACCGCATTCGCGCGCCGTTCAATGTTACGTCCGCGGGGCAGCGTGCGGCGATTGCGGCATTCAACGATGACGCTTTCGTCGAACACAGCCGCGCGCAAAATACGCAGTGGCGAGCATGGCTGGCCGATGAAATCGCAAAGCTCGGCAATGCCGGCCTCCGCGCGATCCCATCGAAGACCAATTTTCTGCTGGTCATATTCGAAGGCCCGGTCAGTGCAGAGACCGCATACAAGGCACTGATGGATCGCGGCTATATCGTCCGCTGGTTGCCCGGTCAGGGGCTACCAAATGCGCTGCGCATTTCGATCGGTACTGAAGAGGAAACGCGCGGCGTCGCGGCGGCACTGCGCGAAATCATCGGCTGATGCTGCCGTTTGCGCGGGTCTCGGTCATCGGGCTTGGCCTGATTGGTTCCTCGATCGCACGCGCCGTCCGCCAATCGATGCCGAACGTCGCGCTCACGGGTTTCGACGCCGATCCCGAAGTCCGCGAACGGGCGCGCACGCTGAATTTATGTGATGATGTCGCTGACAGTGCGGGCGCTGCCGTAATCGATGCCGACCTTGTCATTCTATGCGTCCCGCTGGGCGCCATGGCAACGATTGCCGTGACAATCGCAGCCGATCTCCCTCCTGAGGTGATCATCAGCGATGTGGGCTCATCGAAAGCAGCTGTAACGGCAGCGTTGATGGCGGCGCTCCCCCATCACGCGATCGTGCCTGCACATCCCGTGGCGGGCACCGAACGCAGCGGGCCTGAGGCAGGCTTTGCCGCGCTTTTCCATAATCGCTGGTGCATCCTGACACCGCCGCAGGGCACCCCTGACAGCGCTGTCCAACAGGTCACAGCATTCTGGGAGCGGTTGGGGGCGCAGGTCGAAGTGATGGATGCTGCGCATCACGATCTCGTGCTCGCCGTGACCAGTCACCTGCCACACCTGATCGCCTATACGATCGTCGGTACGGCATCGGACCTCGAAGGTGTCACGCAATCCGAAGTCATCAAATATTCGGCAGGTGGATTCCGCGATTTCACGCGAATCGCTGCGTCCGACCCGACGATGTGGCGCGATGTGTTTTTGACCAACAAGGATGCTGTGCTCGAAATGCTGCAGCGATTTTCAGAGGACCTGACGGCGCTGCAACGCGCGATCCGCTGGGGCGATGGTGACGCGCTGTTCGATTTGTTCACGCGCACCCGCGCCATTCGTCAAAGTATCATCGATCAGGGGCAGGATGACGACCGGCCCGATTTCGGACGGTCAGATCACTGATTCAGCTGGTTGATTGCGGTGTGAATGCGATGCTCGATCTCTTCGCGCGCTAATCCAGCGGGGATCGGGTCACCAACCTGTACAGTCACGACGCCGGGATAGCGCTGGAACTGGCCTTTCGGCCAGAGGCGGCCGGTGTTCAGCGCGACCGGATAAACCGGAAGGCCAAGTGTCTTGTACAAACCGGCAATCCCGGGACGCAGCGCAGGCCGTTCGCCGGGCGCAACGCGCGTTCCTTCTGGAAAAATCACGATCGGGCGGTTTGCTGACGTCGCTTCACGCGCAGCTTTCAGCATCACGCGCAAGGCCGCCGAACCGGCTTCGCGCGATATGGGAATGACGCCGTGCCGTCGCGCGACCCAGCCCCACAATGGGATGCGGATCAGTTCCGCCTTGAACACAGTCGCCGGGCGATCGATCAGGCGAAGGATTTCGATCGCTTCGAGCATCGATTCATGTTTCATCGCGATGATGCATGCGCCCGTCGGGAACTTGCCCTCGACCACGACGCGGATGCCCAAAATCCACCGCACGCACCAATAATGATATTGCGCCCAGCGCCGCGACCCTGCGATCACCGCTTCCTGCCCGAACAGCGCGCCGAGCCCGGCCGCGCTCACCACCGGAATGCTACCGATATAAAAGACGATGGTGAACAATAGAGTGCGCAAAAACGTCATACGCCGATCAACACCACGGCCCGGCGAAAAAGATATTTATTATATTCGCGCACCAAGACAGCGAGACTGGCATCGCTGCGTACGGCGTCGGGAACCACAAGGACTTCCGGACCGAGCGCATGTTCGAGTTCAAAACGTGCTCGGCGCATGTGCCAGTCTGTCGTGACGAGACGCACGCTTTTATACTGATTGCGCCGAACCCAGGTCGCGGTCTCGATCCCGTTCGACCGCGTGTCACTCGCTTCGCGACCGAGATCGACACAGCACGCCATGATCTTCATCGAAACCCGTTGCGCTTGAGCGAGTTCGGCCGGTTTCACCTGCCTGTCCACGCCCGTGATGAGCATACGCCGCGCGCGACCTGTTGCGATCATGTCAATCCCCCGCGCGATGCGTCCCTGCCCCCCCGTTGCGACAACGACGGCATCGGTTCTGACGAGTGTCGCCGGTCGTGGCAGAAGGATCACGAATAACGCAAAGCCAAGCATCCAGCTGACCACCACCAGAGCAAAGATCCGGCTGATCACAGCATTTTCGCCAGTGCGCGAACCACTGTGACGCGTGCCGTGACAATCGACAGAAGGACGGCAGCAACGGGCAGCAGCGCGATCACGCCCCAGCCTGCCCAACCCAGACTGCCGTTATCAAGCAACGCCGCACCCACATTTTCGATACGGCCACCCACGCCGAACACGACCAATGCACCACATAAGCAGCCAAGCAGGCTGCCGAATAACGCGTCAAGCGCGGCGCGGCGCTGAAACAGCCGGGCGACCTGGAGGTCGGTTGCGCCCATTAAGTGCATGATATCGATTGTCGGCCGATGCGTAACGAGAGCAGTCCGCGCCGCCAGCACAACGGCCGCTGCCATCGTTGCCGCCATCAGTGCCACAAGGGCCACCGAAAGCCAGCGCATTATCGATAACAGGCTCTGCAACGGCGCAAGCCATTGGGCATGCGGATCGACGCGGGCCGACGGAGCAATGGATTTGACCATGGTCGTAATATCAGCGACGCCGCGTGGCTCGGCTGTGTTGAGCGTTACATCGATCAGCGATGGAACTGGCAGATCGCGATCAAGGCCGTCTTGCCCCAACCACGGCGCAAGCAGATCGCGCATGCGGGCATCGTCGACCCGTTCGGACGACTGGACCGATCCGAGGTTGCCCAGCTCACGCATCACCATTCGCGTCTGGCGCTCGCGAAGTTCAGGGTTTGCTTCTACAATCTGGATCGTCAGCCGGCCCGACAGTTGATTGCCGAGGCCCCAGGCGGCATTGCCAAGCGCCATGCCGGCGCCCGCCGCAAGCACTGTCAGGAATGTCATGATTGCGATTACCCAAGGCATCGGCCCGGCAAGGCGGCCTTCGGGCAACAAGCGCCGATCTGCTGCCGATGCTGTCATGCGCTTTCGCTCAAGGGGGGATATTTCAGTGCGCCGGTGGGATCGGCCATGCGCCCGCGATCGAGGCGCATCATCTGTGCGGTACCGACGCGACTGAGCAAATGCAGGTCGTGCGTGGCGACGACGACCGTCGTCCCCAGCCGGTTGAGGCCATCGAAAAGATGCAGCAAACGTTGCGCCATCTCGGGATCGACATTGCCCGTCGGTTCGTCGGCAACCAGCAAATCGGGGCGACCGATCACGGCACGTGCAATCGCCACGCGCTGCTGCTCCCCGCCGGACAGCGTTGCCGGCCGGGCGTCGGCACGATCCTGCAAGCCGACCCAGGCGAGCATCTCACGCACCGGCGCAGCGATCTCTCGCTCATCCGTCCCAGCCACGCGCAGCGGCAGTGCGACATTGTCGAAGGCCGACAAATGCTGGACGAGGCGGAAATCCTGAAAAACGACGCCAATACGACGCCGAAAAGCAGGCAGCCGTCCGCGCGGTGCGGCGACCAGATTTTCGCCGAACATTCGGATCTGGCCACGGCTCGGTCGCTGCGCCAGATAAAGCAGCTTCAGGAGCGACGTCTTGCCTGCGCCAGAGGGCCCAGTCAGGAAATAAAATGCGCCACGTGCGAGCGAGAAGCTGAGGTCGGACAGCGTTTCCGCTCCCGTGCCATAACGAAGCCCGACATTTTCGAACTGGACGATACTGCTCACGGTCCCCGCGCCCGATGCTTTTGACCCGCTCGCCATCGCACGGCAAAGGCGCATCCGTAAAGGGAAGCGCTTGCCAGCGCAGCGCCCGCAGTGCTTAGGTAGGGGTTAACTGCGATTCCAGAGTATCTCGTCAGCAATGATCCTGTCCTGTCCCGAATGCCGCACAAGATATGTCGTTCCCGATAGTGCAGTCGGCCCCTCAGGGCGACAGGTTCGCTGCGCCGCGTGCCGGCACAGCTGGTTTCAGGAACCAACCCCTCTCGATCTGCCCGAGCGCCCAAGCATTGATGCAGGCGCAGGCGAACCGGCACAGTCTTTCACTCCGCCGCCAGTCATTGCCAATCGGGCACCGATCGAACCGGCACCTGACTTTGTACCGGACGATTACGATGCCTTTGCGCCCGCACCCCCGTTTCGTCCGCGTCGCAATCCAGCCAAACGGTGGACGATTGCTGCAATCCTTGTCGCGACATTGCTCATGGCAGGCGTTCTCGCTGTCCAGTTTTTCGGCACGCCGACATTCGTAACGGGACTTTTAGCGCGCGCTGGCCTGCCCGGTGGGCAGGTCGACGTTCCGTTACTTCTCGAAGTGCCGCGCAAACCCGAGCGGCGCGAGTTGCCAAGCGGTAACGAATTGTTCGCGCTGACGGGCCGCATCGTCAACCCTACGGATGCCACGCAGCGCGTGCCCGATATTCTTGCCGAGTTGCGCGATGCACAGGGCCGCGTCGTCTACGGCTGGACAATCACGCCACCAAAGCGAACGATCGAACCACGCGGCAAAATCGAATTCGATTCCGCCGAAATCGATGTCCCGAAGGGATCGAAAAAACTCAATCTCAGCTTTTCCGGCGCGCCAGGGAAAGACAGCACGAATTAGGGGCATTGCGGGCAGGCATCGGCTTTGCTAAGCGCCCGCGACTACCTACTGCCCTCACCGGCAGCAGATGGCTGTGCGGCCATGGCGGAACTGGTAGACGCGCAACGTTGAGGTCGTTGTGGGCGAAAGCCCGTGGAAGTTCGAGTCTTCTTGGCCGCACCAGTCCAACGCGCGAAATGATGACGAAGCGATCGATGGCGTTGGAGCCGGACCGGCCAGCATCGTCAAGTCGACGACCGACGGCGCGTTATTGCCGCATTGCCGCGCCGGTCTACAGTCAGTCTGCACTACCGCGCCGCTACCTGCCTTATCACGCGCGCTGCCACGGCACCCAAATGCACCGATGGCAAACTCTCGGTAATCACAGCGTTTGCCGCAAGCGCCATATCAAGCGCGGCAACCTGCGCTGAAAGCTTGGCGATGCGCACCGAATAGCGCCCATAAGGCACAGCTTCGAACAGGAAGAAGCCATCAAAGTCGGACCGCGTGCGCGCAACGACGCGGCTTTCGCCATCGATCAGTTCGAGATCGATTCCCTCAAGATTGCCACCGCCCGCCCGGACCAGTGTGCCATCGACATCGCCTGTGGCAACCAATGGCAGTTCAATTGTAACAGTGACACCGGGCCGCGGTGTCACGACGTACCCGGGCGTCGACGGCTGAACCAACGGATCGGGCAAAGCCGAACCATCGACGCTCACAAGCACCGGCTGAAACGGCTCGAGCCCATCGACGACGACTTCACCGTTGGCATCGGTCAAACTATCGACGGGTATGCGGCCAGCGGTGATCTGCGCGCCTTTTTCAAAGCGTTCACCCGTATCGCGTCGGCCATTATTGTTTGCATCGCGGTAAACGCGCACGAGCGTGGAGCCTTGTAAGGCCAGCTTGTCCGCAGTCAGGCGAATCCCGCCGTTGCGGCGGGGATCAGGGCCGAGGCTGAATGCGATATTCAGTCCGGCGGCGACGGCGCCATCGGTCGCAACCTCACCGCTCGCGCTGAAGGCGACGCGATCATAGCGCTTGCTGTAGCCTAAGCCCGCGCGCCCACGTGCCAGCGCCTGATCGTAGCCAAGTTCGGCGCGCCACTGCGCAGGATTGAGCAGACTGCCGCCGGCCGCCCATTCCCCGACGATCGTTGCCGACTGGAACTGGCGTTCGGGCACGAGGCGGAATCGCGCTTCGCCGCGCAACCGGATCTTGCCGATGCGCACATTGGCGAGTAGCCCTGCCTCGATTTGCGATGGCGGATCAGGACCGAATTTACGTCGCTCGTCGCGATACGCCACTTCGCCGGTAAACGACATCTGGCCGACGCTCAGCGACGATCGGGTTGCAAATTCGATCGTGCTGTCGCCGCCGCGCCTTGTCGTCAGCCGCGCATCGACATGGACGGGAACACCACGACGCCCGTTACCAAAAAAATGGTCGATGCTGGCCACGTGTAGGCCCGTAACATTTTGCAGAATCCGGTCCGATCGGTAATTGCCGCCAGCCCAGATCGTCTCAACGGCAAAATTGGTCATCCCGAGCTGCGCCAGTGCTTGCCCACGAAAAGCGTGCCCGCCCGTTGCATCCACCGCACCTGAGAATTCCGTCAAGGCAGGGCCAACAGCTCGCCTCAGCGCAACTTCACTAAAGTTGCGCCGGCCGATCCCGTCGATCAGCAAGCTGCTCATATTCAGTGCCACGGATGTCTTCGCATTCAGTCCGCGTTCGAGCCCGAACGAGCCACGCCAGCCGCGTCGCCCGAAAGTCGGTGATTGCAGCAGATTGACGAGATCGCGCCCTTCCTCATCCGCACCGACCCAGTACCATGTTTTGCGCGGTGGAATGCTGTCGAGCCCGACAGGCACGGATTTGATCTCGCGACGGATCTGCCCTTGCGGTCCATATAGCACGACCTCAAAGCGATTTTGCCCATATTGCAGGGGCACGTCGAGAAATTCATATCGGCCGTCTGCGCGGTCATTGGCAAAAGCAAGCAGCTGCCCATTGCGATAAAGTTCGGCATCCCAACCGTTCGGCAGTTCCCCGCGAAAATCGGTGCGGTCGAAATTTTGTGGCCGATCGACGGGCCGGTTCGTGACCACAAAGCCGCGTCCCACGCCCGATTGCGATACGAGCGGTGTTGAAAGCCCCTGCACGTCCCCAACAGCAATATGCGTTGCGCCAAGCGGCAATCCCCCGGCTGGATCGGTGCGATAGCCACGTAACCGGAGTGTGGACGGCACGCCGCGCCGGTCCGAAGACAGCCGCGCATCGTAAGCGACAGGACCGACTTCGCCCGAGGCATAAAGCTCATATTGCGCATCGAGACGATTGCCGTTCCTGCGGTCGAGCGTGCCGCCAAGGCTTGCCACGACGTCGACCGATGGAATCTTGACGCCGCGGTAAGGAGCACTCGACTGCGGCAGGCTGGCCAGATCGAAAACAGGGACGCTCGATTGAACGCGCGCGCGTCGCTCGGCGGCAAGTTGCGGGGGCAACTTCTTGTCCGAAATCACCATGAGGATGGCATTGCCGGTATCAGGCTTGAGCGAGACGCCTAGCCAGCGCGAGAGCGCCACTGTCGATACACACCAGCCCTCGGGCGTGTCGCGAATGTCGTCCGGCGCGACTTTTCGCCGCAAGTTCATGATTTGTTCTTCACCACTCACACGGTCGATCGTGATTGTATGACGTTCATCATACGACCAGCCTGTTGCGCGGCGCGACTGTTTATCGAGGCGAACCGAAATATCGAGTGCCATGATGACATCGGCAAAATCGACGCACACACCGGTTGGAGTCTGGTAGCCGCGCACACCATCACCCAGTCGATACTGGTTGAGGCGAACGTCGAACAGAAGCGCATCATCGGCCGTGGGCGTCCACGCGCTTGCCTTCGCCGGCAGCGAAACGCCGACGGAGGCCAGAGCGGCCAGAGCAGCAAGCGCTCGACCGGTTTGTCTGAAAATAGCGCGCATAATGGTGGACCTGGTCGGCTGTCCTTTAGCGGATCACGACCTGTGCTTCGGCGATGGTTCCGCCACCGGTATCGCTGTCTTCGAGATATTCGACTTTTGTCGGTCCTGAAAGTTGCGCCGCAACTTCAGGCGAGACCGGCAACGTTACCACGCGGCTGGAAACCTCGGTATAGACAGCGATGCCGCGCGCTTCGAACAGCGGCTTGGCAAGGCCGGGTTTCGATAGGCGGATGCGCCCGAAAGTCGACCGTTCGCCGCTTCGCGTCAGCGTGAAGGAAATTGCATCGATCGGCGCCCCATTGCCGGGTCGCGTCGAGGCGGACACGATATCATTGCTGGTCGGATCGATCTTGACCTTTTGCACGCCCGATATGGCCGCTGTCGCGTTCAGGCTCCCTTTGCGAATGATAATCGGAATGGTCACACCATAAATCGGCGTCAGCGCGATCGAGACGCCTTGCGCAGGCGCTGCCGCCGTAGGCCGTGGGGCAACTGCATCGGGAATTGCACGAAACAGGATGTGCGCGCGATATTCGCCATCGGGCAAATCCGCGGGCGGCCGCGCACTGATGCGGATCGCTTGCGGCTGGTTTGGCGCGAGCGTTACACGGCGCGGCGCATAAGTGATCATCGACAAAGTCGATTTCTCTTTGTCATTCGCGCCTTCGGCATCAACATCTTCGACCTGACCGGATTGCAACATCCGCTTAAGTTCCATCGAAATGCGATAAGTCGCGGGCTGCGCACCGACGTTGTTCAGGAACACCTCGGTGCCGCGAGGGCCATCGAGAACAACGCGTGTCGGCGCGACCAAGAGATCACCGCCGGCAAAGGCAGGCGCAGAAACATAGATTAGCGAAAGCGCAAAGACGCGCGGCGCAAAGTTGAACATAGGTTGGTCCCCAGTCTGGTCATTGCCATCCTGACGCGACAAGGTTGATTTTCCGATAACCCTATATGAAAAACGAAAAAGCCCGCCGGCACCATGGCACCGACAGGCTTCATCTTAAGCCTTCGTGTTAAGCGGAGGGCTTATTGATAGTTCACGGTCACTGTGAAAACCCCGGCATAGGCGCCGTCGGGCTGATTCGCGCCAACAGCGAGCGTGCCGCCGACCTGAAAGTTGTTGACGGCTGCCAAAGTGATCAGCGCTGCCGACGGTACAAGCGTCGAAGTCATCGAATTCGCACCCGACGTAAGCGAAACGGTCGCCGGAACGGAAACGGTAGCAACGCGGCCGAGCGTACCAACGACACTGAAGTCGGCAGCTGTAGCCGTCCCGGTGCAGACGAGCCCAAGGCCGCACGTGCGTGTACCGTTGGTCGCGACGTCGACGGTCGATGCGACAGCGCCGGTAACGATCGTTGCATAATCAAGATCGGCATTCCGCGTCACGGTAATCTGTTGCAGGATCTGTGCGCGCGCCGTTGCAGTAGCAGTAGCAGCCTGCGCGCCGGTCGATGCGAAAGCAGCGACAGCAACGGTAGCCGCCAGCGCGGCCTTGGTGAAACGATTGGTCATAATAGGTTGGTCCCCTGAAACGAAATAAGCAGAGCGAGAGCACCCATCTGCTCCGCTGACAGTTCTCTGGACCATGCGGCGTTCACAAATCGCTTCGTGGACTGGTTAACGCTGGCGCAACGGTTCAGCGGTAGTCAGCCACGACCGTGACCCGGCCACGGAAATCGCCCGCTTGGCCTGCGGTCACGATCAGTCGCCCGCCAAACGCAAAGCTCAAGCGCCCTTGCCCATCGAGCCGTGCATTGGGCGCAAGGTTGGTGCGGATGTCGATAACATCGGCTGTGCTGCCATCAGTCGCCGTCAGGGGAACCCGATTCGGCATCGAAACGGCGACAGGTGCAAACGGTTCGCCCTGAAGTCGAACCGTCCCTTTTAATGAAAAGCCGCCGAGATCGGCCAGTCCGCCCATCACGCGTCTTTCACCCGTGGCGGGATCAAGCACGATTGCGCCGCCGCCGCCGGCACGAACATGTGCAGCGCGACCCAGATCCAGCGCTGCTTCGACTTCAATGCGGAGCGGGGTGGCAGGGACGATGCGCTGCTTGATCGATTCAGGTTCGCAAAGGCGGCATTGCGCCTGAACTGGCGTCGTCAATACGAGTGCTGCCAAGAAAAAAAGCCGGTCCATCGGCTGGATATTAGCGCTGTGGCTTTCAATGAAACGTTAACTACGCCATGCACGGCGGAGCCAATGCCGCATCCCCGGTGTTGAACGTCAATGCGAAAGTCGTGTGTGCTTCACGGTCCCCGAATCACTGCTATCGGCACAGCCACGCCCGATCATGACATTCACCAGGCCTTTATCGATTGGGCTGGCGCACGACTGACCAACCGTCGCGATGCCGCCGTTTTCGCGCGGATGGCAGGACGATCGGGGATTACGAAGCGCTGGTCTGTCTTGCCGATAGGTGCGCAAGGTGGTTCGCCGGTTGAGTGCGACGGATTTTATGCAAGCGGCATGCCCAGCACGGCGGCGCGAATGGCGCTTTACGCTGAAGCCGCGCCAGCCTTGGCGCTCGATGCAATCGCAAAGCTTCCTGATGTCGCGGGCGTCACCCATCTCGTGGTGGCGAGCTGCACTGGCTTCGTTGCACCGGGGATCGACCAGATCATTGCTGCGCACCTTGGGCTCGACGGTGGCGTCGAACGAACCCTGATCGGCTTCATGGGCTGCTACGCAGCTGTCACGGCTTTGAAGACAGCACGCCATATCGTCCGATCCGAGCCGGCTGCCAAAGTGCTCGTGGTCACGGTCGAATTGTCGACGCTGCATCTGCAGGACGACCTGACCATCGAACCGCTGCTTGCCATGTTGCAGTTCGGCGATGGTGCCGCCGCGGCGATCGTATCGCAAGATGGCGCGGGCTTGGGTCTCGAAACACCATTCGCGGCAACGCTTGTAGACTCAGCGACGCTGATCCGGTGGAATATCGGCGATACAGGCTTTGCCATGCATTTGTCGGGCGAAGTCCCAGGGCGGATTGCGGCAGCGCTGGCTGTTGCCGAAACGCGGGCGGCACTCACCGGCGGCGTCGAACCCAAATCGGTCGATGCGTGGGCTGTTCATGCCGGCGGGCGATCGATCCTCGATGCCGTCGAAACGGCACTCGATCTCGTGCCCGAAACGCTTGCGGCATCGCGCGGCGTGCTGAACGATTTCGGCAATATGTCATCATCAACGCTCATGTTCGTGCTTGCACGGCTGATGGCAGAGCAGCCGAAGAGCGGCGTTGCGCTTGCGTTCGGGCCGGGCCTCGCCGCCGAAGGATTGCGCTTCGGGTGGACCGAATGATGCTGGCGACACGCATAATCGCTGACGAATTGATGGATGCCCAAGACCTCGACGCCGCGACCTATGCGGCCGTCGTTCACGATCTGGCGAAGGTCAATACGCTCACTATGGCACGCAGACCGACGATCGGTTTCCTGCAATCGCTCAAGTCAGACGAATTGCGCATTCTCGACGTTGGCTTCGGTGACGGGGATATGCTCAGGACCATCCGGCGTTGGGCAAACGACAACGGCGTCCGCGCAACGTTGGTCGGCATTGACCTTAATCCGCGCAGCGCGCTTGCCGCGCGTGAAGCAGCCGATACGCCCGACATCGACTACCGTACGGGCGATTATGCCAATCTTGCCAACGAACCATGGGATGTCATCATCTCGAGCCTGGTCGCGCACCATATGACGCCAGCACAACTCGTTGCATTCATCCGGTTCATGGACACACACGCACAAAAGGGCTGGTTCATCAACGATCTCCATCGCCATGCTTTTGCCTACTACGGCTATCCGGTGCTGGCGACGTTCATGCGCTGGCATCCGATCGTTCGGCACGACGGACGACTCTCAATCGCGCGCAGCTATCGACCTGGCGAATGGCCTGCGATCCTCGAGACTGCAGGCGTGACCGGTGCTGCTGTCACCCGCAAATTCCCGTTTCGATTATGCGTTTCGAAAATCCAGTAATCATCGGCGGCGGCCCGGCCGGTTCGTCGGCTGCCATCATGCTCGCGCGGGAAGGGGCCAAACCGCTGATCCTCGAGCGGCAGCGCGTCATCGGCGATGCGCTCTGCGGTGGCTTCATGAGTTGGCATACGCTTAAAAGCCTGTCGAGGTTGGGCGTCGATCCGGGTGGGCATCCGGTCGACCATGTGCGCGTTTTTGCCGGGAAAAAACTTGCTGCGGCGCGCTTGCCGGCCGGCGCCGTTGGCTTGTCTCGGCATCGCCTCGATACGGCGTTGCGTGCCCAGGCGCAGGCAGCAGGCGCGGGGCTCGAGATCGTCACCGTCAAAAATGCCGACGAAATCAGTGCCGAGAGCGTGTTTCTGGCAACCGGCAAACATGATTTGCGTGGCCTCGCGCGACCGAAACTTGAAACACAAGACTCGACGCTGGGCCTACGCGTCAAGATCGGTCCTCATCCCAAATTGACCGCGCTGATCGGGAGCAGCATCGAACTGCATCTGTTCGATCGCGGCTATGTCGGGCTGTTGCTACAGGAAGACGGTAGAGCCAATTTGTGTCTTGCTGTCCGCAAGTCGCGACTGGCCGAAGCCGATGGAAAGCCCGAAACGCTGCTGCGCCAACTGGGCGATGCGATGCCGGGGCTTGGCGAGCGCTTGGCTTTCCTCGATACGCTGCCCGATGCAGATGCTATTGCGTCCGTGCCATATGGATGGCGCGCCAGCGAAACGGTGCAGGGCATTTTTCGGCTCGGTGATCAGGCAGCCGTCATTCCGTCGATTGCAGGCGAAGGCAACGGGATCGCGATTGCCAGCGGGATCGCAGCGGCAGCAGCGTGGGCAGCGGGCGGTGCAGCCGCAGCCCCTGCCTATCAGCACGATTTTGCCCGGCGCACCCGTCGGCCTGTTGCGATTGCCAAATGGCTGTGGGAACGTGGCGAAACACCATGGACAGCGGCGCTTGCGACCCGTGTCCTGCCAATGGCGCCTTTCCTTGCGAGAAGTTTCGCGCGCGCCACAAGGATCGGGGATTAACCGATCGGCCGCTAAGGTCAGGCAGAAACCTGCCAGCCTGATTTTGTACCGTCATGAGAATACTTGGCAGGCGGTACGTTAACGCGTAACCAGCAGCCCGAATGGCTCGTACCGCTCCATCGTCAGAGCCCCGGCGCTTCGGTTGGTTTGGCCGCCTGTTTCGGATCGGTCTCATTGCCGGGCTCATCGGCCTAATTGTCGTCGCGGTCACTGTTGCTGTCGCTTATCAGTCTTTGCCATCCTACACCGAACTGAAATCTTCTCCTAACGGACAGATGATCCGGGTGCATGCCGCAGACGGCACCGTGATTGTTTCGATGGGGCCGAGCTATGGCGAATGGCTGGCAATCGACCGCATCCCGACGCCAATGAAAACGGCCATGGTCGCTGTCGAAGACAAGCGTTTTTACAATCACATCGGCGTTGATCCGCGTGGCATCGCCCGATCTTTTCAGGTGCGATACACCCGAGGTCGTTTCACGCAGGGTGGCTCGACGATCACGCAACAACTTGCACGAAACATCTTCCTGACAAACGACAAAACCTGGTCGCGCAAAATCCGCGAAATGATTCTCGCGCTGGCGATCGAGCGGAAATTCTCGAAGGATCAAATCCTCGAGCTGTACTTGAACCGCGTCTATTTCGGTGGCGGTGCTTATGGCGTCGATGCGGCAAGCCGAAAATTCTTTGGCCATCCCGCCAACACATTATCGATTGGGGAAAGTGCGATCATCGCAGGGCTGGTCAAGGCTCCGTCCAATTATTCACCCAGCGCGGATGCGAAAGCCGCTGTTGGACGCGCGAATGTGGTGCTCGACGTCATGGAAAAACAGGGCCTTCTCACAGCGACGCAGGTTCAGGCTGCCAACCCGGCGAATGTGGCGCTTGCGCCTGAGCCGAAGCAAAACAGCGTGCGTTATTTCACCGATTGGGCGTTGCCCCAGCTCGACACGCTGATCGATGAAGGCAACGAACCGATCGACGTATGGACAACGCTTGATCTCAATCTCCAGCGCGCCGCCGACGAAGCCATCCGCGCGAACACGCCGGGCTCGACGCAGGGCGCGCTAGTCTCGCTGGATCGCGACGGCGCCGTGCGCGCGATGGTCGGCGGCAAAGACTATGTCGCTTCGATTTATAACAGGGCAACACAAGCGGAGCGTCAGCCGGGTTCGGCATTCAAGCTTTTTGTTTATCTCGCTGCGATCGAGGCCGGCTATACCCCGAGTGATATGGTCGTCGATGAAGCGGTCAATATCGATGGATGGAAACCGCGCAATTCGTCGCGCCGGTTCTCGGGCGAGATCAGCTTGCGCACCGCCTTCGCTTATTCGGTCAACACTATTGCTGCCAAACTCGGCGCAGCTGTCGGCACGTCTTCGATTGCCAACATGGCGCGCCGCTTCGGCATTTCGACACCGATCAATACTCAGCCTTCGATGGTATTGGGAACATCCGATGTTCGCCTGATCGACATGACGCGTGCCTTTGCCAGCGTGGGCAGCAATGGCATTGCCGTTGCCCCCTACGGGATTCTAAAAGTGACGACCGGGCAGAATGAAGTGCTTTATCAGCACCGCGCCAACACCAGCCAGGTCCTGGTTGCGCCCGCAGTGGCCGCGCAGATGATCGATTTGCTGCAAACCGCCGTCAACACCGGCACCGCGCGCGCCGCACAAATCGGACGACCGGTCGCAGGGAAAACCGGTACGACAAGTTCGAACAAGGACGGCTGGTTTCTGGGTTTTTCGAGTGGGATCACCACAGGCGTGTGGATGGGTCGCGACAATGCCGATCCCATTCGCGGCCTTGAAGGCGGTCGCGCGCCCGCGCGGGCGTTCGCTCAATATATGAAAGTTGCGGTGGCAAAACGCCCGGTCGAGCAATTCCAGACCGAAGTGACACTGCCCGAATGGCAATTGGAGCCGGACGAGGAAGCCTATTTCGGCAATGCCGACGAGCAAATCTATCTCGACGAAAACGGCTTTCCGATCGAAGCCGAACCGGGATCGCAGACGCCCGAGCCCGAGACCAACCCCGATGTTCAGGTGCCGCAGCAGTTCGACCAAAAATGGATCGACGGCGTGCTGGGTCGTGAACCTCCGCCGCCGCCCAGGCCGAGCGTTAACACAAGGCCCACGGCACCGTCGCCGAGGCCCAGAATACCGCCCGAGGACGAAGATCAGGGCGAACTGCGCCCGATCCAGTGAAGCGCTGAGCCATGGTCACGAAGCCAGCGGCGTGCAGGGCTAGGATCGCTCCGAAACAAAGTCGCGACGAGATTGTGAAATTCGCGACTGTGGTTCATGTGCACCAGATGGGCGACTTCATGCGCGACAGTCGCAAGGCGTACATGCGAAGGTGCCAGAATTAGCCGCCAGCTGTAGCGGATATCGCCCGAAGACGCGCAGCTGCCCCAACGTGCCTTCGGATCGCCGATACCCACATTGCCGACCGGAATGTCGTGCGCCGCCGCAAGGTTGCGTGTCTCGCGCTCGAGCATTTCCAGCGCATGTCGTTTAAGGAAACGCAGAGTGCGCGCGGGCATCTGTTCGATCGGTCCGCCAACGCGCAACGTTCCCGCCGTCAGCACCGGGCGTCGCGGATGACTTGCCGCCCAGTCGACGACCGTATCCGTGCCCGCGATCGACAGAGTCATGCCCGGAACAATCGGACGCGCGCTCGGCATTTTTGCCAGTTCGGCCTCGATCCACTGCCGTTTGCCGGCTGTCCAAATCAGCGCCGGGCGTAAAGGCGCGCGTAGCGGCAGGCTCAACCGCACGCTGGCATCGCGCGGATCGATGCTAAGGCGCATGCCTTTTGCGCCGCGCTGCCGAACAATAACGAGCGGCTGATCGCGACCGCCGCCTGAAAACATCAGATCAGAGGTCATCGCGCTCGACGAGGTGCATTTCGAGATCACCAGCATCGATTTCCGAAATCGTCCAACCGCGCACTGATTTGCCGACGGCATGGACTGTCTCGCGGTCGCCACTGTTCAAATAATGCCAGTCGGGCAGTGGTTGGCCATCCGCGCGCAGGACATAGGCACAACTGGGTGGCAGCCAATCCATCGTTTGGAGTTTTGCGGGCGTCAAGCGGATGCAGTCAGGGACAAATGCGTGCCGATGCTTGTAATCCGAACATTGTGCGCTGCGCCGATCGAGCAGCTTGCACGCAACATTGGTCGGGAAAAACTCGCCGGTTTCATCGTCCTCGAGCTTGTGGAGGCAGCATTTGCCGCACCCGTCGCACAACGCTTCCCATTGCGCGCGGTCGAGTTGAGCAAGCGGCACTGTTTCCCAAAATTTGGCGATCACAGCACCCATTTGCCGATTTCGGTGGCAATCTCTTCCGCCGTGCCGTCTTGCGGCAGCAATGCGATCGGCTTGTTATCGGGACTCATCAGATAAGCGGCGCGACTATGATCAACGAGATAGCTATCTTTGGGCTGACCAGGCGCAATCGATACGGCAACGCCATAAGCCTTCGTCACGTCGTCGAGCGCTTTCTGACTGCCCGTCAATCCGACCATATCGGGGTGAAAAGCCGCCGTGAAATCTTTCAGAACCGCCGGTGTATCGCGTGCAGGGTCGACGCTGACGAAAATCAGTTTCACTTTTTTCGCGCGTGCAGGTTCTGACTTGGCAAAAGTCTTCAGTCCACGCGCAAGATTGGCGACGTCCAGCGGGCAGACATCCGGGCAATAAGCGTATCCGAAATACATAATCCGATACTGGCCGGGATAGCTTTTATCGGTCACCACGGCACCGTTCTGATCCGTCAACGAAAACGAGCCGCCGATTCGCGCCCCTTCGAGCGGGGCGCGCGGTGCAGTCGGCGATGGCGAACAACCAGCCAGCCATAACGCGGCAACGATAAGCAATCTGTTCATGACAGCGCTAGCCTTGCGATGTTAGCAGGTCCGACGCAAGGCAGATGCAACACGAACAGGTGGAATGATATGCAATACGGAGTGTTCGGACTGGCACTGGTCGCTGTCGTGGCAACGCCTGCGCAGGCACAATTTTCTGACAGCTATAATTTCCTGAAAGGCATTCGCGATCGTGACGGCCAAAAAGTTACCGATTTCATCAACAAGCCAGGATCCGGCGCAGTTTTGATCAATACGCGCGATGCATCAACAGGTGAGGGAGCACTGCATATCGTCACCAAACGACGCGATGTGACTTGGTTGTCGTTTCTGCTGGCAAAAGGCGCAAATCCGGACATGCGCGATGCAGACGGAAACACGGCATTGATGCTGTCGGCTCAGCTAGGCTTTGCCGAAGGGCTATCGCTGCTGATCGATCGGCGAGCGCAAGTGGATCTGGCGAACAGTCGCGGGGAGACTCCATTGATGCGCGCCGTGCAGAATCGAGATATCGCGACCGTGCGCGTTTTGCTTGCGGCCGGTGCTAATCCCAACAAAGCCGATACGTCCTCGGGACTGACCGCGCGGCAATATGCCGAGCGTGACTTGCGATCGGCAGCAATCGTCAAAGCAATTGACGACGTCAAACCGAAACCGAAAGCCAAAGTCGGTCCGAATTAAATCGCTGTCACGACGCCGTCGTCGAGGTCACCGAGCAAACGCCGCGCCGCGCGCCGCGCAAACCGAAGCGTCTCTGCGCGTCGTCGCGATGGGGCAAGCGCAACCAGCGATGCTTCGCGCACCACGGCAGCGTCATAACGATTGGCGACAATCAAGCCGGCGCGGTCGGGCAGCTTATTCGCTCGATCGAGCAGCGCTGCATCGAGCGTATCGGGAATTGCCCAGAAAAAGCGATCACAATAGTCGAGGTAATCAGTCCATTTCTGGTCACCCAGCAAATCGGCGCGAGACACCTTCACTTCGACAATTGTGACCAGTCCTTTCGGGCACAGGCCCATAAGATCCGCGCGCCGACCGTTGCCTAGTGCGACTTCGCCAACAGTGAGGCAATCGTGCCGCATCAGCAGTCGCGCAACGCCACGCGCGACACTCGCAGTCAGTTCAGGGATGGTAAGCGGCACATCGCACATGACTTGTCCGTAGAACAGTCCATGAACAAACGAAAGCCTCAGCGATAGAAGATGTGATTGCCGACCGTAGCGACGTGCTTTTTGCCCCAGTTAGGCGAAACGCGTCGGGCGTGGAAAAACAGCGCGTTCGGCGCGGTGCTTTCCCAAAGACCGTTCACCGCAACTTGTGCGACGCCAACAGCTTGACGCCACATCGCCTGATTAACGATCCGCGGAAACGCTCCACCACGAACGAAAGAAAACTGACTGGGCTGTTTGACAACGCCGCACAACGTGTTGGCGAAACGTCCTGATTTGGCTCGGTTCAATATAACTTCAGCAACAGCGAGTTGTCCATTGAGCGGCTCGCCTTTCGACTCGAAATACACCGCCCGGGCAAGACAATCAGTCTCACGATCACCGACTGAATGCGATTCATGCTGTTGGACCAGCTGCGCAAGAGAAGAACCTTGAACGGCCTTTGGCCGTTTGGGAAACGTGATCGTGGGTATTTCGGTCGGTGAAATATCGGTGAAGACGCCGTCCGACGGCACGTTTTCAAGGACCGGTTCCGGCGGGAGTGGATCACTTAGTACCGGCGGAAAAAACGGTGCACCAATGGCCTGTTCCGACGGAAAAAATCCCATCAAGGCAAGTGCACAAAATGAAGTGGCCCCAAAACTTGCGGCACGAAACAAAACAGACATGCAATCTACTATTATGCGGCCGAACAACCAAAGCCGGGCATAAAACTATAAACTATGCCCCGATCATTCTTCCGACTGGCGTCCGCGACATTCTTGAACAGCAAATGACACGCGGCTGCGCTCGACTTATTTGTCTACCGATTATTGTGCAGCGCAACAATGTCAACCGCGTTAACCTATATCAGCGGCAAACCGTTCGGCTTTTGCGATGTCCAGTTCGACCAGCCACAGATCGGCATCCAGCAATCGGCGCCGGGCCAGATACGTTGGCAATGCATCCGGATTTGCGGGTCCAATGGCAGTCCACGCATAGGTTCCGTTCGAGTCGAGCACGCGTTCGCGCAGCGAGGTGACAATGCCTTTTTCCATGCAGATCAGCAGTATTGCGCCAGCCGTCGCGTCACCTTTAGCGATCACGGTGGCGCTACCACCTTCACTGCCGACTCGGCGAATCAATGCACTTACGACGATCGAACTCGTCAGCCGTGCCGTCATTTCGCCACATAGCCCTTGAGCGAAGAAAGCGCGATTTGCGAGCGCATGAAAGTCCCGGTTCCGCGCGCGGCTTCGTTGCCATACTGATCGATCAAGCGCGCATCGCCCACGAACACGCGTTTGTGCCCACTGATCCAGCGTCCCTCGGCAACAATAACACCGGTATTAATTGGCTTGGTGAACAGCAGGTTGAAGGCAGTCGTCAGAACAAATCGATCGGTCACCAGGGAATTGACCGCATAAAACGCTGCGTCATCAAGCATCTTGAAATAGGCAGTACCGTGAAGTGCGCCAGCAGCGTGGAAATGCGAATTACCGACTTCGAACCTGATTCTTGCGAACCCGTCTTCGACAATCTCGAGTTCAGACGGAAATGCATGATTGATCGGTGCGGATCGATAAAGCGCTTCGAGGGCGCGATGATGCGCGGACGCACCATCTACCAATTCAGGCAGCGTCACGCGCTTCGCTGGCTTCGAAAAGCGCAAAAAGTGCATCATCAGTCGCAGCACCGCGAAGTTTCGCAACAAATGCGCGATCGCGGAGCATACGACTAACCTGCGCCAGCGCTTTCAAATGCGACGCGCCAGCATCGGTCGGCGATAACAGCATGAAAACGAGATCGACCGGCTCATCATCGATCGAAGCGAAGTCTACAGGCTGCGCCAGCCGAGCAAACAAGCCGACAACATGATCGAGCCCGTCGATCTTGCCATGCGGAATTGCGATGCCACCACCAAAACCAGTCGATCCAAGCCGCTCGCGCTCGGTCAAACGTTCAACGACGAGCGCGGAATTGACGTCATGAATGCGTTCCGCCATCGAACCAAGTTGCTGAAACAAAGTCTTTTTATTCGGTGCCACAAGCGCGGCCACAACCGCACCGGGGCGAAGAAAATCATGCAAGTTATTCATATCGATTCCGGGTCCAAGCGCTGTTGCGCTAGCAAATGACTCAGGCCGCGCGCTGGGGCTCCACCCAGCCGATCGTGCCGTCGCCGCGCCGATAGACCATATTGAAGGCCCCTGTCCCGTTATTTTTGAACAGCAGGGCGTTCGTGTTCCGAAGATCCAGCATCATCACAGCATCCGAGACCGTTGCGTCGGGCACGTCGACACGCGTTTCGGCTACAATCAGCGGATGATCGCCGCCATCAATCTCGACATCTTCATCGTTCATTGGTTCGAACACGGTGTATCCGGCTTCGATCGGCTCGACGCCATTCGGACCTTTATGATCTTTCAGCCGCCGCATGTAACGACGAAGTTGACGCTCGATTTTTTCGGCAGCGCCGTCAAAAGCCGGATGAGCTTCCATGGCATTGCTCGCTGCTTTCAGAATGACACCCTGCATGACGTGCGCCACGATATCGCAGGAAAACCCGTTATCATGCGGTCCCCGCCCAAAAGTCACATGCGCCGAGATGGCGCGCGAAAAATATTTGTCGGCAACAGCCTGGAGCCGGTCCGACACATGCGTTCGAAGTGCTTCGCCGGTTGCAACTTGATGTCCTGAAACACGGATGTCCATATATTTTCTCCTTCGTTCTCAGTCCTTGTCAGGCATCCGCATGCGTTGCCCACTTCTCATTGGTTGCCCACAATGGATCTGTCAGCGTGGCCACAAACAGCCGGTGAATCCTGACTTCCTCTGGCGTCGGATGGTGCAAACGAGGCTGGCGGGCGTATGCCGCGCGCGAACCAGGCAAAGATTGACTATCCGGCGGGGTGATGGGCAAGTTGCCTATATCCAGTCCGATTTGACGGCCGCCCGTAAGCTCGATGTAAACTTGCGACAAAAGCGCGGCGTCGAGAAGTGCGCCATGGTTGACGCGGTGGCTGCGGTCCACGCCATAACGCGTGCAGAGCGCATCGAGGCTGTGTTTGGCGCCCGGATGACGTGTTTTGGAAATGGCTAATGTGTCGATCATGCGCGACATCGAAATATGTAAGCGCCCGCAATTGCCGAGTTCGGCATTCAGAAAACCGAAGTCGAACATCGCATTATGCGCGACCAGCGGGCTATCACCTAAAAAATCGAGCAGGTCCTCAACTGTATCTTCGAAATATGGCTTGTCGGACAGGAACGTGTCACTCAGCCCGTGCACTTGTTCTGCGATGCTCGGCATTGCCATGCCTGGGTTAAAATAGGCGTGATAGGTATTACCGGTTTCGACGCGGTTGATCAGCTCTATGCAGCCAATTTCGACAATCCGGTCGCCCTGTTTGGGGTCGAGCCCCGTCGTCTCGGTATCGAAAACAATTTCACGCATCGAGTCGTGACGATGGACCCGACGCCTCGAATAAACAAGCAATCACTTCGCGGACCTGTGCACGCGTTGCGCGAAGCGTCGTGCCGGTATCGATAACATAATCTGCACGCGCACGTTTTTCGGCATCGGGCATCTGGCGCGCCGAAATTCGTTCGAATTTTTCTTTTGTCATCGCCCGACGAGTCAGCACGCGCTCGCGCTGTGTTTGCGCTGGCGCCGAGACGACGACAATAGCATCGATTTCAGGCGCAGGACCTTTTTCCAGCAACAGGGGGATGTCGAGAACGACCATCCGGGCATCGCGATTTTGTTCGAAGAACACCACTCTCTCGGCATGAACAGCCGGATGAACAATTGCTTCAAGCGTCTTGAGTAACGATGCGTCGCCAAAGACTTTTGCCGCAAGCTTTGCGCGATCGACGCCCTTGCTTGTTGTACTGCCGGGAAAGGCGTCTTCGATTGCTTCGACAAGTGCCCCGCCCGGCCCCTGAAGCTTATGGACGACGGCATCTGCATCAAACACGGGTATGCCTTCTTCACCAAACATCGCCGCCACTGTGGATTTGCCCATACCGATCGAACCTGTGAGGCCGACGACAATCATGACGTCAACAATGCGCGAAGCTCTGGGTCTTTATCACGCGGCGGCGCAACACCGAAAAATAGTTCGAACGCGAGCGCTGCCTGGCCAATAAGCATTTCCAGCCCGTCCACGACGGCCAACTGTCGGGCCTGAGCTGCTGCGAGCAGGCCAGTAACTAGTGGCGCATAGACGATATCATAAACCACCGCATCGTCTGGCAGTGGCGACAGATCGAACAGGAGTGGCTGCTGAGCTGCCATGCCAAGTTGCGTTGCATTCACCAGCAATCCAGCCGGTGGCAGCGGCTTTTCAAGTGTTTGGATCGTACCCCGCAGTCCGAATCGTGCGAGCAGTGCAGCGCCTTTCAGGGGATTTCGCGCGATGATCGTGACGGGTCCGACATCTGCTTTCGCCAGCGCAAATAGTATCGCGTGCGCCGCCCCGCCGGTACCAACAACCGCGACAGGCATCCCGCTCAGCGACAAATTTGCAATAGGCGTGAAAAAACCAGCAGCGTCTGTATTCGTACCAATGATTATACCATCGCGCTGGCGGAAAGCCGTATTGATTGCACCAATCGTGCCGCGCACATCGCCGGGATC
>JANODH010000107.1:0-5320 GCA_031412595.1 Sphingomonas sp.
CTCTGGCTCGAAGGACGCGATCCCGATCCGCGCGGCATGAAAGTCGTTGGCGTCGATGGCGAAACCGCCGGCACGGTCACCGACATCTGGGTCGACAAAGCCGATCGCCTGATCCGCTATCTCTCGGTCGATACGGGAACCCGCTCGGTGCTCGCGCCGATGAACATGTCGAAAATCAACCGCCGCCTGAAAACAGTGACGGTCGACGCGATCCGCGCCGATCAGTTCGCCGATGCGCCTGCGCTCGAAAACGCGGGCATGATCACGCTGTATGAAGAAGAGCGCGTGCAGGCCTATTTCGGTGGTGGTTATTTGTATGCCACCAAAGCGCGGCAGGAGCCGATTATATGATCGCAGAATATGACAATGAGCCGATCCCCGGCCTGCCGGGTTTCCTGCCGAAAGGCGAGGAAATCCTGTGGCAGGGATCGCCCGAATGGAAGCGGCTTGCGATCAATGCCCTGCACGTCCGCATGATCGCCGGTTACTTCGCAATTCTGGCTGCATTCGGTGCCTTGCAAGGTTCGTGGACGGGTGCGTTGATTACGCTTGGCGTGGGCCTTCTTTGCGTTATCATCCTCGCCATGATCGCATGGGGCACAGCTAAAACAACGATGTACACGCTGACCAACCGACGCATCGTGATGCGGATCGGCATTGCGCTGCCCAAATGCATTAATCTGCCGCTGTCGGTGATAGGCTCGGCTGATCTGGCGCTCCACGGCGACGGCACAGGCGACATTCCCTTGTTGCTCAACGCGCCGCAGCGGCTTGGCTATATCCAGCTCTGGCCAAGCGCCCGCGCCTGGGAGTTGGCAAAACCGCAGCCGATGCTGCGCGCCATTCCCGATGCGCAAAATGTGGCGGCGCAGATTGCTCGTGCTTGCGGCACGCGGACGCAAGTTGCGCCACCGCAGCCCGCTTTCGAACAGGCCATCGCGGCGTGAGCGGACACAGCCATCACGATCAGCCGTTTCCAAAAGCCGTGCTGGTGTTTGCGGGCGTACTGGTCGGCGGCGCGCTGCTGCTTGCGGCAACGATGCGCTTGACGGGAACGCCGCCGCAATCATCACCTGTGCTGGCGCGCGAAGCGGCGGGCGTTGTCGCGGTCAAGTCGCGCGATCTGACCTTTGCCGATCAGGCAGACGGTTCGCTGCGCATCGTCGATGTCTCGACGGGTGGCACGGCCGGCGTCGTCGAAGCGGGCAGCGAAAGCGGCTTTATCCGCGGGCTCATGCGCGGCCTGATGCGCAACCGGCAGCAACGCGGCGTGGGCAACGCACCACCATTTCGCCTGACCCAATGGGCCAATGGCCAAATTTCGATTACCGATACGACATCGGGCTATGTCACTGACCTGAGCGGCTTTGGCGATACCAATCGCGCGGCAGTCGAGGCGTTGCTGAAATGAGCAGGTCTTTCGACACGCCTTGCACGATCGAAATCGAACATGGCTTCGATCATCTGCATGCGCATGTCGAATTTGACGGCGACATCCCGATTTATCCGGGCGACAAAGTCCGCGTCCACGGCGCTGCGATCCGCTTGCCCTTTGGCGAGCGTCTGGTCGAACATCGCATGGCGACCGTGACACGCGCGACGGCCCTCGAACGCGCCTGGACGCGCTTTCGCGCGCGCTTCGAAATCACCGAACTCTACGAACTCAGCTTTTCCAACGGGAAAACATTATGACCGAGATGACGCACAACTTCACGAAGGAAGATGCGCACGCCATTGCGACGCAGGACACCGTGCTGTCGCCGCGTTTCTACACCACCGATTTCGATGCGATGGACAAGATCGACGTGAGCCTTGTC
The DNA here is from genome assembly GCA_031412595.1 of Sphingomonas sp. Classification (GTDB taxonomy): domain Bacteria; phylum Pseudomonadota; class Alphaproteobacteria; order Sphingomonadales; family Sphingomonadaceae; genus Sphingomonas_O. Next base: position 1,818 of record JANODH010000107.1, read on the forward strand.
CGTGCCGAATGGGACGCGCTGATTGCCGAAATGGCCGCCGATCCCAACAAGGATCATTTCAAGAAAACCGAAAGTTTCGACGGCATCATCGCGGCGATGGAGCCCAATCTGCGCAAGGAGTTCGTCGATTTCCTCGTGTCTTCGCTGACGTCCGAATTTTCGGGCTGCATCCTTTATGCCGAAATCGCCAAGCGCACGAAAAATCCCGATGCCAAAGCGCTGTTCAAGCTGATGGCGCGCGACGAAAGCCGCCATGCGGGTTTCATCAATGACTCGCTGAAAGATGCGAACATCGGCATCGATCTCGGCTTCCTGACCAGAACCAAGAAATACACGTTTTTCCGCCCGAAATTCATTTTTTATGCGACTTACCTGTCGGAAAAAATCGGTTATGCGCGCTACATCACGATTTTTCGCCATTTGCAGCGCAATCCCGACCGGATGATTCACCCGATTTTCAACTGGTTCGAACAATGGTGCAATGATGAGTTTCGTCACGGCGAAGCCTTTGCGCTCCTGATGCGCGCCGACCCGAAACTGCTGACTGGCCTCAACAAGCTGTGGATCCGCTTTTTCCTTGTCGCGGTCTATGCAACGATGTTCGTGCGCGATCATGCCCGCCCGCATTTTCATGCCGCGCTGGGCATCGATCCGACCGACTATGATTATGAAGTTTTCCGCGTCACGTCGCAGATCACGCGACAGGTTTTCCCGATCGTGCTCGACAGTGACTCACCGCAATTCCGCGCGCTGATGATGAAAATCCTGCGCGCCAATCAGGCCATGCCAACCGCGGGCGTCTTCGGGCGGGCAAAAGCGTATGCCGCCATCGGCACCAGCATGCTGCGACTGTATTTCCTTCGGACCGAAGCGAATGCGCTGCCCGCAACGACGCGGCTGGTTCCGGCCTGGTGACAATGGCGGGGCACGCCTTGCCGCTGCTTTACGTAGTGATGCTGTGGTTTATGTCCACAGCGCTGGTCGTGGCGCTCGATCACCGCGCGCAGGCGCGACGCGTGCTGACTTATGCCGGTGGTGCCTCCTGCGCAGCGCTCGCCGTCATCGGCCTGCTGGCACCAAGCACCGATGCCTTTGCTGCTTATGCCTCGTTCACAGCCGCCCTCGTCATCTGGGGCTGGCATGAGCTCAGCTTCCTGACCGGTGCTGTCACGGGCCCGCGCCGCGAACCCTTGCCCGAAAATGCCAGTGGCTGGACGCGGTTTCGCTTGTCGAGCGCGACCGTCATCCACCACGAAGTGGCGATTTTCGTGACTTTGGTCATGCTTGTCATCGTCAGCCGCGGCCTGCCGAACCAGACGGGTGCCGCGGCGTTTGCGATCCTCTTCGCGATGCGCCTGTCGACCAAATTCAATATCTTCCTCGGCGTGCCGAATTTCTCGAGCGATATCCTGCCGCCGCAGCTTGCTTATCTCACAAGCTATTTCCGCAACCGCCGCTTCAATGCGTTGATGCCGGTTTCGCTCGTCGGGGGGATGGCGCTGACATATTGGCTGGGCGCGATGTCGCTGGCGGCGCCAGGCGATGCGGCCATCGGCTATACGCTGCTGGCGGCCATCGCTGCGCTGGGCGTGATCGAACATTTGTTTCTGGTCTTGCCGATCGGCGATACCGCCATGTGGCGCTGGGCGATCCCCAATGCCAAACGCATATAAAATATAAGACGGAGGGGTTTATGGACTACGAGGCACTGTTCACCGAGCAACTGGATGCTTTGCGTGAAGCCGGAAACTACCGGGTGTTTGCCGAACTCGAACGCAAGCGCGGCGCTTTCCCCGCTGCCCGCCGCTACGCCGAAGACGGCACGACGCAGGACGTGACGGTGTGGTGCTCGAACGATTATCTCGGCATGGGCCAGCATTCAAAAGTCCTCGACGCGATGCACGACACGCTCGACCGCTGCGGCGCGGGCGCTGGCGGCACGCGCAATATTTCGGGAACAAGCCATGAGCATGTTTTGCTCGAGACCGAATTGGCCGACCTTCATGGGAAGGAAGCGGCGCTGATCTTCACGTCGGGCTATGTCTCCAACTGGGCCGCGCTTGGCACGCTGGCTGCACGGCTTCCGAATTGTGTCGTGCTATCGGATGCACTCAATCACGCTTCGATGATCGAAGGCATCCGCCACAGCCGCGCGCAGTGCCTGAAATTCAAACATAATGATCCCGCCGATCTCGACCGGCTGCTGAGCACCATCGAGCCCGGCCGTCCCAAACTCGTCGCTTTCGAAAGCGTCTATTCGATGGACGGTGACATTGCCCCCATCGCCGAAATCCTAGACGTTTGTGAAAAACATGGCGCGATGAGCTACATCGACGAAGTCCATGCGGTTGGCCTTTACGGCCCGCGCGGCGGCGGCATTGCCGAACGCGAAGGATTGATGGACCGGATTACCGTGATCGAAGGGACGCTGGGCAAAGCATTCGGCGTCATGGGCGGCTACATCGCCGGGTCCAAAGCTATGTGTGATTTCGTGCGCAGCTTTGCCAGCGGGTTCATTTTCTCGACCGCGCTCCCCCCTGCGATTGCCGCAGGGGCAACCGCTTCGATCCGCCACTTGAAAGAGTCACAGATCGAGCGCGTCCGCCACCAGAACCGCGTCGCCATTGTCCGCGCGCGGCTCGATGCGCTCGGCATCCCGCATATCGACAACCCCAGCCACATCATCCCAGTGATGGTCGGCGATCCGCATCACTGCAAAATGATCAGCGACTGGCTGATGGCCAATCACGGCATTTACGTGCAGCCGATCAATTACCCGACAGTCCCCAAAGGCACCGAGCGCCTGCGCATCACGCCATCGCCGGTCCACACCGATGGCGACATCGACAAGCTGGTCGACGCGATCAGCGAGATTTGGTCGCAGTGCGCTTTGGCGCGGCGGGCGGAAGCAGCGTAGCACCAACATGCGCGACCCCGCGCGCGTGGGCGAGGCGGGTCTGTCGGTGGCGTTCGGCATAGCCCGCGCGTTGTTTGTCATCGCGAGCATTGGCGCATTTCGGGCAGCTGACCCCCTCGACATAATCCGCCGATAATTTGTCGCCCATGCTGACCGGCATCCGGCAGGCATGGCACAATTCATGGGAACCCGCTGCCAGTCCGTGCCCGATTGCAACGCGCTGATCGAACACGAAACATTCGCCTGACCAGCGGCTTTGCTCAGGCGACACGTCTTCGAGATATTTCAGGATGCCGCCTTTCAGATGATAGACATCGTCATGGCCTTCCGCTTTCAGGAAAGCCGTCGCTTTCTCGCAGCGGATGCCGCCCGTGCAGAACATCGCGACGCGTTTGCCCTCGATCCGGTCGCGATTGGCGCGCACCCAATCGGGAAATTCGCTGAAACTGGCTGTCTTGGGATCGATCGCACCTGCAAAGGTGCCGATCTCGACTTCATAATCATTGCGCGTATCGATCAGGATCGTGTCGGGATCGTCGACAAAATGGTTCCAGTCCACCGCTTCGACATGATGCCCGGCGCCCGC
>JANODH010000108.1:0-10284 GCA_031412595.1 Sphingomonas sp.
AAGAAGTTCACACTCGTTCTCGCAGCCACTGGCCTCCTCGCGCTGTCGGCTTGCAACAAGACACCTGAAGCGCAGAACGTGATCGACGCTGGCGATAACGCCATGAGCGAAATCGCAAACACGCAGGACAACCTCGAAGCAACTGCCGATAACGCTGTTGCTGCTGTCGACAATGCTGCTGACAATGCCATGGGCGCTGTCGAAAATGCGACCGAAAACGCCATGGGCGCCGTTGAAAATTCGGCGGACGCTGCTGCCAAGTAAGCCTTAGGCTTCTTCGCAAAAGAATAGGGGCGCGCGGTCTTCGGATCGAGCGCCCTTTTCTTTATTCGTCATCGGTGCGCGCAATCCCATAAGGGGCGAGCAATGCCCAGATATGCGGCGGGACCATCGATTTGACACGCCGGGGCCGTTCACGCCGTAGATGAATGACCGTTTCGGCAGCTTTCATCTCAAGGCGGGTTCGAGCAAATTCCAGACCGCGCGGCCCGAAACGCGGCATCACCCAGCTGACGATCGGGCGCACCCAATCGGGCATGCGCCGCAGTGGCAGGCCGCCCGCTGCACGTTCCACATTGGCGATGAACCCCTTCACCGGTCCCGCGCGCTTGCCAGCACTTGCCAGTGGCTCGGTTATCAGTTCAACGCCGAGCAGCGAGACCAATTCCTCACCGCGATCGTTGCGGACAATGATCCACTGATCCCCCTGCCCGGCCATATAACCGACAGTGATATCGGCTAGCACATTCGTGTAATCGACGCAGGTCCGGCACGTCAGCGGAAAGAAGTCAGGCGCAAGCTGCGAAATCGGAAGCTGCAAAAAGGGGATCAGCCGCTCGGTCCCGTCGGCAAAGCGTAGCTCGACATGGTAATCCGCCCGAAACTCGAGATAAATAATGCTGTCTGGGTCTTCGTCGAGCAGGGCCAGAAATTCATGGAACCGTTCAGTCGTCGTATTGTCCGAGCAAGGCGTACCGATCACATAAATCCGGTCGAAACCGAGGCTTTCCTCGAGTGCGCGGAGCGCATGAATCTGGCAAGGAATGCCGATTATGCCAACGCGCTTGTGCCCTGCAGCCCGCGCCGGTTCGAGCAACGCCAGCAGCGGTGCATACCCCATTCGCATCCCGCGGGTGGCTGCCATGGCTTCAGGGCTCGTGACAATCACCGGAATGCCACGCCACTGATCCTCGGGATGGGCAGCGAGCGTCAAGATTGCGTCCACAGCGCCGGTTTCGAGTAACCGCTCGGCGATCCGCGTCGTTATGCCTGTCCACTGCGCGCCTGCCAGTGGCTTGGCGAGGCGAGCGCGCACCATTCGGCGAAACGGGCCGAAATAGATTTCATCGACGCGGCCCGGATCGCGGGCGCGGCCGTGCACTTTGGTTTCCAATGAAGCATAGTCGGGCTTGATGAACTGGCAGGCATTGCCACACCGCTTTGCTTCGGCGGTCCGCGAAATGCCACAATCAGTGCACAAGTCGCGTGGCACGGGAGCGGACAAAGGCGGGGCGTCTAATCCGGGAACGCTGAACATGCCACGCTATGCACGACGCACAACTTAAAAGTCGATGGTTGCTTCATCGGGACTTATGATCCCGGTCCTGATCGGCTGGATAACAACCAACGTCAGCTGTCGAAATCTCCTAATGAATCGTGCATATGGGAACAATGCCCGACATTACAGTGACGAAGATCGGAACCGACGACCAGCCAATCGTCGTCATCGATGATTTTTTTCCAGACGCCGAAGCACTCAGAGCCTTCGCATCGAACGCAGATTTCGTGCCTGCGCTCAACTTATATCCCGGCGTTCGCGCGGTGTTACCCGACGATTACTGGTCTCTAGCTCAGATCCGAACTTGCCAGATTGCGATAGCCAAAGCTTTCAACCTTTCTGGGTCGATCGACCTTATCGATGCAAGTTTTTCGATCGTCACCACTGCGCCCAGTGCACTCAACGTCGGTCAATGCCTGCCACATGCCGACGCATTCAGCCCGCGACATATCGCACTGGTCCATTACCTGTCCCACGATACATCCGACGGCACGGCCTTTTACCGGCATCGATCGACCGGGTTGCAATCAATCTCTGAACGGGACCGCGCCACCTATTTTCAACATCTGGACGATGACCTCCGCCGCTACGGCCCACCGCCGCGTGATTATATTCGCGGCGACACCGAGATGTTCGATCAGCTCTTGGAAATAGATGGCAAGTTCAACCGGGCGATACTCTACCGAGGCCAGCAATTACATAGTGGAGCGATCGGCCCGCACACGACGTTCGCCGCTGATCCGTTGCAGGGCAGGCTGACGATCACAGCATTCATGACAGTGACTTAGGACGATTGCTGGTGCGGGGCTCGCCAATGCGCGCTGCGCACGGCGTAAAATGGTCGGGGAGACAGGATTCGAACCTGCGACCCTCTGGTCCCAAACCAGATGCGCTACCAGGCTGCGCCACTCCCCGAACTGGAGCGCAGCGCATAGCGAAGCAATGCGTCACACGCAACGGTCCTCGCCCGTCTTTGTACAATAAACGACAAGTTACGTGGCAAGGGCACGCCATCTGTCGATACTCGTGCCACTGGCCGCCAGCTGCCCGAGGCTGATCCAGCGTCGCTGTATCATATCTGCCTCGCGCGCTGGTGGGCCCGGCAGGAATCGAACCCGCAACCTAGCCGTTATGAGCGGCCGGCTCTACCGTTGAGCTACAGGCCCACAGCGCGAGGCCGCGATAGCGCTAAGGCGTTCCTGCTGGCAAGTCGGCTTGCAAAAAGGCGCCGGGTAGCGTCAGCCTGAAAGCATCGGGCCCTATCGAAAAGCGCCCACCGATATCGCGCGCCAAGCTGTCGAGTAGGCGCAGCGTAAAACCGAGACCCAAAAGAGGCGCATCCGGATATGGCATTTCCTGTTCATAAGCCGGATCGAGTAAAACCGTAACACTGACGCCCGCCAATTTAGACGGCCGGGCGACGGACAACTCAGCTTGTCCTCCCACCGTTTCGACCAAGAAAACAGCAATCGTCTCGCCCGCTGTCGCCAACGCAGTAACGGCCGTAACGAGGCGCGTGACCATCCGCTCAAGCACCGATGCACTTACGCCAACAACGGCAACCATTTCGTCTGCGCTGACGTCCAACCTAACACCAAGCGCGGAGAGCGTTTGTTTGTGAGCGACTTCAATGCGACGGATCATCTTACCGACATCGCTTGCTTCTTCGGGCGATGCGATTTCCCGCCGTGCTCGCGCGGCGTGATCGAGATCATCGACCATGGCCAACAACCGCTCGCCATCCTGAACAATGGCTTGGGCTTGTTCGCGGTAAGCAAGCGCCGCAGGGCCAAGCAACTGGCGGTCGATCATTTCGGCGAAGCCGAGTATCGCATTCAGCGGCGTCCGCAATTCATGGACGAGTTGACGCAAGGAATCGACTGGCAATGTCGTTCCCGCAAATTGGGCCACAGGACCTGCAACATCTTCGGGCCGGGGCCGACGAGCTGTGCCGTGATAGCCAGCAAAACGACCGTCGCGGGGGTTGAACACCGGCTTTGCTGAAATCAACCAATCCCCGCTGGTGGCGACAGCGCCCGACACCGACAAGCGGGCATCGCGAAATGGTGCCCGGCGGCGACAAGCTCCAGCGGCTTGCCCATCGACCCCGAAACCCCCGTCGCTCGCAATTTCGGCGATGCTGAGGCCGATGAGCGGCTCTCGCGGCACGCCAGAGACCCAATCGAAAAGGCCATCGACCGTTGTTTCGAAACTGAATTCCTCTGCCCATAGCGGCGTGCGCTCGATCGGCCGGCTCGTGCTGCCCAAGCGGAAAGCCTCGATCCGAGCAACGAGGTCGCGAATTTGCGTACCCGCGTCGGCGTCCTGCTTAGCCGCTGCTGGCAGCGAAAAATCAGTCAGGCCAAAACTTGCCAAGGCCCGAACCGCTTCATCGGGCAAATCGCGGCGATTGCGCAGGATCGCACGCGATGTTGACGGCATCCGGGCAATCAGTTGCGGCCAAACTGTGCCATCGAGCGTCGCGACGGCAAGGACGGGCGCGGCAATGGCAGGTTCGTCGATCGCGAAAAGCGCGACGCCGTCACAATGCATGATGCGCGTTGCAAGTTGAACAGCGGCGAGGCGACGCTGCAAAGGCGGCACATTTGTTTGCAATTCATTTATCCGGGCCAACGTTGCGTCACGAACCGCATCGCTCAAATCGCCCTTCGCCTGAACGAAAATGTCGACAAGTTGACGCCACTGCGCGGCTTGCGCGCCCGCGTCGTCAGCGCCCAGCATCAGCGCAGTCGAGAGCATCGAATCGTAACGCACAACGTCCCCGAAATCCCGAACCGGCCGCTAACCGCACCTGCCCGTTAACGTTTTCGTTACTCTTGTTACCCCCCCGCGCCAAGCGCCCGTTTTGGGACGTTGCATTGTGGCACAATTGCAAATGCCCGCAATTTTATTATTGTGCCGATCCAGAATGAAACAGGTTAGTGCGCGACATGCCAATTGAAGTTTTTGATTCCGTCGATCGGCAAATTCTCGCGGAGCTTCAAACCGATGGCCGAATGACGAATGTAGAGCTTGCTACGCGTGTCGGCCTGACAGCACCACCCTGTTTGCGGCGGGTACGGGCGCTGGAAGAACGCGGTGCGATCGCAGGCTATCACGCGCAACTGAATTCGGAAGCGTTAGGGTATTCGATTACGGTTTTCGCGATGGTCAGCCTTAAAAGCCAGGCTGAGCCGGATCTGAAAGCATTCGAAGCGCACGTCGCTACGCTCGAACCTGTGCGCGAATGCCACATGTTGAACGGCGAGATCGATTTCATTTTGAAAGTCGTCGCGCGCAGTCTTCAGGAATTTCAGAGTTTCCTCACGTCATCCCTGACGACTGCGCCCAACGTTGCCAGCGTCAAAACATCGCTAACGATTCGAACAGCGAAGAATCTGCCCGGCGTTCCCGTTTCCGATTAAGCCTGCTGATCGAGCCAGAGAAGCCAGAAAGCCGCGATGTCAGCGCGCGCCGGCCCTTTGACCGAAGCGAAAGCTGTTCGCGCGCCTGCCTTGTCGCCTGAACGCAACATCGCAATCCCCATGCGCGTATTCACGGCATCGGCATCCACGCCACCTTTGGTCATTGCCGTTTTATAAAGCGCAATGGCTTTGGCATCCTGCCCATAAGCGAGATACGCGTCACCTGTGGCTGATGCGACGCGACCGGTCGCCGCAGCAGCGGCCTGTCGTTCGGACGCTGCCAGTGACGCCTGATCGCTCGCAATTTTTGACGATGCCATCCCGCGCAGTTCGTTCAATGCGCGGCTGCTTGAAGGCACACCACCAGTGGCAATGCCTTCGTCGATAATTGCTTTGGCTTCGCCCGGTAAGCCACGTTCGAATGCCAGCGATGCGAACTCGTAATAATCACGCTCACCCGCCATGCTTTTTGTAAGGCGCATTAAGCGGAAAATATCGAGATTAAGATTGCCGTCGCGAGTGGCCGCGTCACGATAGACGACCAAAGCACTACGCCAATTATCCTTCGTCGGATAAGCGCGGACTTGTTCGCGCGTCCATTTTGCCGATTCCGCATTCAGCTTGGCCTTGTATGCGACCGATGATGCCCGCGCATACCAGCTTTCCGGTGGCTTCGTCCCTGCAGCAGTGCTGGCCGCAATCGCCTTATCCACCTGTGCCAAGCCAGCGGGAATATTGTTCGACTTGAAATTGGCTTCGGCGAGCAAAAGCAGCACATCCTGATTGCCGGACTTGTATCCGAGCCGCTCGGCTTCGTTCAGATACTGGATTGCCTTTGGAAAATCATTGGCCTGATAGGCAAACTGACCAGCATAAAAATTGAGGCGCGGAAGGTCGGTATTGGCAAGCGGACTGCCGCTGGCAAGCATGGCAAGCACAGCTTTCTGCTGCATGGCAGTATCCTTGGCAGCAGCACCGACCTGAAGACGCAGTTGCGCGGCAACAAATTTATCATCGGGCGTCGTTGCCGCCGTTTCAGCTGCCGCAACAGCGACATCGGCACCAGCAGCATTGGCTTTGATCGCGGCTTGTGCAGGCCCGGCGGCAGCGCGGAATTCCTTGCTAAGCGTCATCTTCGGTGCGGCGGCAGGCTTTTCCTTCTGCGCCAAAGCAACCGACGGGACGGCACCAGCAAAAAGAGCAGCGCCGAGCGCCAGTGAGGATATGAGTTTCATGGCCTTAATTCTCCTGTCGCGGTTCGGGGGACCGCCGTTGATGCAATGCCTAGCGATGGCATCTCGAGCGCACAAGTCGCCCTTGTGTGCTGAACAACGCTTGAACTGGCGTCGAGTGCCCTAGGCCGCTTCAAACATTTCGACGGGCAATGCCATAATGCTTTCGGCACCGCCTTCGATCTTGCGACGGAGCGACCCTGTATCGGGCAGGATACGTTCAGCAAAGAAGCGTGCGGTAACGAGCTTGGCTTCAAGAAACGCCTTGTCGCCCTCACCCGCTGCCAGCATCGCATGCGCAACACTTGCCATGCGCAGCCACATCAGGCCAAGCGCCGTAATCCCCATCAAATGCATGTAAGATACAGCTCCCGCCCCGGCGTTATTCGGATTGGTGAGGCCGTTTTGCACGAACCACATCGTCGATGCTTGCAAATCACCTGCTGCTTTTTCGAGCCGGCTTGCGAAGTCGGCAAGCTCGGGCTTGAGCTTTGCCGCCGCGATCTCTTCGCCGAGTATACCAAACAGAAGTTGCACAGCGCGGCCGCCATCCTTGGCGAGTTTGCGCCCGACGAGGTCGAGCGCCTGAATGCCGTTGGTGCCTTCGTAGATCATCGCAATGCGCGCATCGCGGACATATTGTTCCATGCCCCATTCGGCGATGTAGCCATGGCCGCCGTAAACCTGCTGGCTGTTGGTCGCGATTTCATAACCCTTGTCGGTGCCATAGCCTTTGATGACGGGCGTCAGCAGGCTGAGCAGATCGTCGGCGCGCTGGCGTTCTTCCTCGGTCTGCGCTTTGTGCGTCAGGTCACCTTGGAGCGCACCCCAGAGACACAGCGCGCGCAGCCCTTCGGTGATGGCCTTGCCTTCCATCAGCATCCGGCGGACGTCGGGATGGACAAACAATGTGTCCGCTTTCTGCTCGGGTTCGGCAGCACCCGTCAGCGCGCGACCCTGCCGACGGTCCTTGGCATATTGAACGGCATTTTGGTGCGCCACTTCGGCTTGCCCGAGACCCTGTAAACCGACGCCCAGCCGTGCCGTGTTCATCATGATGAACATGGCAGCAAGACCCTTCATTTCCTCACCCACGAGGTAGCCGGTCGCGTCGTCATAATTCATCACGCAAGTCGAATTGGCATGAATGCCCATCTTGTGCTCGATCGATCCGCAGGTCACGCCATTGCGCGCGCCCAGCGAGCCGTCGTCATTGACAAGGAATTTGGGTACGATGAACAGCGATATGCCTTTCACGCTGTCAGGCGCGTCGGGCGTCTTTGCCAGCACCAGATGAATGATATTTTCGGTCAGATCATGCTCGCCCGACGAGATGAATATCTTCGTTCCGGTCAGCGCGTACGAGCCATCGGCCTGAGGCACCGCTTTCGTTTTGATGAGCCCCAGATCCGTCCCGCACTGTGGTTCGGTCAGGTTCATGGTGCCACCCCATTGGCCTGAAACCATCTTGGGCAGATATTGCGCTTTCTGGGCGTCTGAACCCGCAACGAGGATCGATGAAACCGCGCCCATGGTCAGCCCCTGATACATGCCGAACGCCATGTTCGAGCTGATCAGAAATTCCTCGAATGCCGTCGAAATGACATGCGGAAGCCCCTGCCCGCCATATTCCATCGGCATGCCGAGCGTCGTCCACCCGGCTTCGATGAAAGCCTTGTAGGCTTCTTTGAAACCTGTCGGCGTTGTAACCGATCCGTCGGCATGGCGCGTGCAGCCTTCGCGGTCTCCAGACTGGTTCAGCGGAAACAGGACTTCGGCGACGAACTTGCCACCTTCGGTCAACACCGCATCGACCATGTCAGGTGTCGCGTTCTCAAATCCGGGTAGGTTCGAATAGCGATCGAGGCCGATCACTGCATCGATGACAAAACGTGTATCGCGGATCGGTGGTGTGTACTGGGGCATTATAAACTCCGGACCAAAAACCTAGTGGCTGCCCCCTTCGGCAGCTTGAACTGTTTTTACGAAACGCGCCAGTTCATCGACATGTGCATCGATGTCGGCGCGCTGACGTTTCAGTAATTCGATACGCGCCAGGCATTTTTCAACCGTGACATGGCGTTGCGTCGCGCGATCATCGCCGACGTCGTAAAGATCGATCATCTCGCGGATATCGGCAAGACTGAAGCCGACCCGCTTGGCACGCAAAATCCAGGCGAGCCGCGCGCGATCACGCTTGGTATAAATCCGTGTGGTGCCGCGCCGGACAGGCGCAATCAGGCCTTCGTCCTCGTAAAACCGCAGTGCCCGCGCCGTAACGCCGAATTCTTCCGACAAATCCGAAATGCTGAATTGATGCCGATCCCGAAAATCGGGCGTCTCCAATGTCGCGTGTGCGCCCAAGTCTGCCATCACTCATTAATAGTTGACGTTGACGTAAAGGGCAAGACCTCAGGCTATGTTGAACCTGAGCGTGCCATCGTCGATCGTGCGATAAAAGCAGCTTGCTGCACCGGTATGGCAGGCTGGTCCGGCCGCGTGCACTTTGATCCACAGCGCATCCTGGTCGCAATCGATGCGCAGTTCGACGACGGCCAGCGTGTTTCCGGACTCTTCGCCTTTACGCCAGATACGTGCACGGCTCCGCGACCAGAAGTGCGCCTGCCCCGTGGACTGAGTCAGCGCCAGCGCTTCGGCATTCAAATGCGCGACCATCAGCAATTCACCGGTGGTGGCATCAGTCACCACGCCCGTAATCAGGCCATCGGCATCCCACTTCGGGGCAAGGACGGTGCCTGTTTCGCGGTCCACTTCGCTTGTGCCCATCGTTTTTCCATTACAAAGTAAAGACAATCACACGCACCCTGCCTATAGGGCGACATCCGCGCAACGCAGATCGCCCGAATCATGGTCATGACACATCCTTTCGACGACGATAAACTCCGTGAGGAGTGCGGCGTGTTCGGTATCTGGGGCGGCGATACCGCGTCGGCAATCGTGGCGCTCGGGCTTCACGCGCTTCAGCACCGCGGCCAGGAAGCCGCCGGCATCACCAGCTGGGATGGCGCGCATTTCCATTCGCACCGCGCGATGGGCCATGTCGCCGGCAATTTCGACCGCGACGAAATCATTCGCGGGCTGCCGGGCGCCGTAGCCTGCGGGCATGTCCGCTATTCGACGACGGGCGAAACGGCCTTGCGCAACGTCCAGCCGCTCTATGCCGATCTTGCGTCGGGCGGCTTTGCGATTGCGCACAACGGCAACATATCGAACGCGATGGCCGTCAAGCGCGAACTCGTCCGCCGCGGGTCGATCTTCCAGTCGACCAGCGATACCGAAGTCATCATTCATCTGGTCGCGACAAGCACATACCGGACTCTGCTCGACAAGTTCATCGATGCCCTGAAACAGGTCGAAGGTGCTTATTCGCTGATCTGCATGACGCCCGAAGGCATGATCGCTTGCCGCGATCCGCTCGGTATTCGGCCGCTCGTCATGGGCAAATTGGGCGATGCCACGATCTTCGCATCTGAAACCGTTGCGCTCGATGTCGTCGGCGCAGACTATGTCCGTTCGGTCGAGCCCGGTGAGATCATCATTGTCACCGAAGCGGGGGCGCGCTCGATCCACCCGTTCCCGAAAATCAGCGCGCGGCCGTGCATTTTCGAACATGTCTATTTCAGCCGCCCCGATTCGATCGTCGACGGATCGAGCATCTATTCGGTGCGCAAGGCCATCGGCGCGCAGCTGGCCATCGAGAACCCGGTCGATGCCGATTACATCATTCCCGTGCCTGACTCAGGAACCCCTGCGGCAATCGGCTACGCTCAAGAATCGGGCATTCCGTTCGAACTCGGAATCATTCGTTCGCACTATGTCGGACGCACGTTCATTCAGCCAGGCGATCAGGTCCGCCATCTTGGCGTCAAGCTAAAGCACAATGCCAACCGCGCGCTGATCGACGGCAAGCGCGTGATTCTCATCGACGACAGCATCGTGCGCGGCACGACCAGCCTGAAGATCGTCCAGATGATGCGCGATGCCGGTGCCGCCGAAGTGCATATGCGCATCGCCAGCCCGCCAACGCGCCACAGCTGCTTCTACGGCG
>JANODH010000109.1:0-4331 GCA_031412595.1 Sphingomonas sp.
CGGCTATCTGCCGCAGGAAACCTCGATCTTTCGCGGGATGACGGTTGCACAGAACATCATGGCCGTGCTCGAATTGGCCGAGCCCGACAAACCGACGCGCGCGGCACGCCTCGATCAATTGCTGAACGAATTCTCGCTCGATGGTCTTCGTGATTCGATGGCAACGGCACTGTCGGGCGGTGAACGGCGGCGCTGCGAGATCGCGCGCGCGCTGGCCGCTGACCCGTCGATCATGCTGCTCGACGAACCGTTTGCGGGCATCGACCCGATTTCGATTGCTGACATTCGCGACTTGATCAAGGATCTGAAAAAACGGCAGATCGGCGTACTGATTACTGATCATAATGTCCGCGAAACGCTCGATATCGTCGATCGTGCCTGCATCATCTATGACGGCCGCGTTCTTTTTGCCGGCTCGCCCGCGGATCTCGTCGCCGATGACAATGTCCGGCGGTTGTATCTTGGCGAGAGTTTCTCGCTTTAGCCGATGAGCATGGGGCCTCGTCTTGACCTGAGGCAAAGCCAGTCGCTGGTGATGACGCCGCAATTGCAGCAGGCGATCAAACTACTTGCGCTGTCAAACCTCGAGATCGAAGCGTTCATTGCCGAGGAAATGGAGAAAAACCCGCTGCTCGATGGCGGTGCCCAAGAAGTGCGCACGGCCGCGCCCGATGATGGCGACGGCTTCGATGCGCCCGAGCCCAAATCGGCGGATGAGCTGATCCTGAAAGGAGCAAGCGAAAGCGACGCGCCGCTCGACGCCGATTTTGCACAGGACACTTTTCATCACGATGGCCCGACCGACAGTATCGGCAGCGGTGGCAGCGGCGAAGACGTCGATTTCGATAGTTTCGCCTGCCCCGAAGCCAGCTTGTGCGACTATCTGAATCAGCAAGCAGGCGAAGCACTATCGGGTGCCGATCTGGCGATTGCGATACAGCTGATCGATGCGATCGATGAGGCTGGCTATCTGACGGTGACGCTGTTCGACACGGCCCAAAGGCTTGGCGTGTCGCTCGCGCAGGTCGAGCGCGTTTTGCGCGTGATCCAGCGTTTCGAGCCGACCGGTGTCGGCGCGCGAACGCTGTCCGAATGCCTGATCCTGCAAGCCAAGGAAGCGGATCGCTACGATCCGTGCATGGCGCTGCTGCTTGATAATCTCGAACTGTTGGCGCTTGGCCGGATCGCGCAGTTGCAACGCCTGTGCCGGGTCGACGACGAAGACATGGCCGACATGATCCGCGAAATCCGTGGTTATGACCCTAAGCCGGGCTTGCGGTTCGGTGGCGGCCGGATCGAAGCAGTGGCGCCCGATGTTTATGTGCATGAAACGGCCAAAGGCTGGCGTGTCGAGATCAACAGTGCAAGCTTGCCCAAAGTGCTGCTCGACCGGCGCTACTATGCCGAACTGAACAGCGGGGCGCAGGACAAAGCGTCAAAGGCCTGGCTGAACGATTGTCTCGCGAACGCAAACTGGCTCGTGAAAGCACTCGACCAGCGGCAGCAGACGATCATCAAGGTCGCGACCGAACTGGTGACCCAGCAGGAAGGCTTTTTTCGCCACGGGATCAGTCACCTGAAGCCGCTGACGCTGAAGGCTGTTGCCGATGTCGTCGGCTTGCATGAATCGACCATCAGCCGTGTGACAAGCAACAAATATCTGAGTTGCGCGCGCGGCGTGTTCGAGCTGAAATACTTCTTCACCAGCGGCGTTGCCTCGAGCGAAGGCGGCGAAGCAGCATCGGCGCTGGCCGTGAAATCGGCGATCAAGGCGCTGATTGCCGAAGAAGCTGCCGACGCGATCCTGTCCGACGATACGCTCGTCGATCTGTTGCGCGACAAGGGATTTGATCTGGCGCGGCGCACCGTGGCGAAATATCGCGAAGCCATTGGCCTTGGCAGCAGCGTCCAGCGGCGACGCGCGCGCGCGATCGAGACGAAGGCGGCCTGAGGCGATTGCGTTGACTTGCGCGTCATCGCTTACTATTTGCGACGCTCGCTGATGCCCCATCGTCTAATGGTAAGACACCGGTTTCTGATACCGTTTATCGAGGTTCGAGTCCTTGTGGGGCATCCAGCAATCATATGCCGGCGTTAATCGCGCGGCAAATTGCGCGTCGCTTTTTCCAGGTCACGACCGATGCGTTCGCCCATCTGGCGAAGCGCGGGGACCATAGCAGCCATGCTGCCTGCCACGGCACCCATCGTGCCAACGGCCATGCGGCTGCTGTCGGCAAGCCGCTCACGAAAATAGGGATCGTCGCGCTCGACGACGTCGCCCAGTGTGCGCGTGTCGTCAACGTCACCGTCATCGCGCGCTTCAGGGTCGACACGTGCGATTGCTTCGCGCAACTTATCGACGCGCACGTCCATGACAATGTCTGCGACCGCAAGCATCATGCCCGATACGGCCGATTGCATCCGCGGATCGCCGAGCTTTTCAGCTGTCCGCGCGATTTCGGCATCTTCGGCCGTGCGTGATTCAGCCAGCGCAGGCGTTGCGCAGGCAGCGGCGAGTGCTGTGGCACCAATGAAGTAGCGCATCGTCAAATCTCCGCGGCGCAGGGGACAAGCACGCTACTTTGGCGACAAAACGCTTTCGCCAGGATGAATGCACGCTATTCGGCAGCGGCGGAGATTTCGCTGTCGTCCAATGGCGCAGCCAAGCGCGACAGCATTTCCCGGGGGCAGACTTGCCAGAAATGCCCGCGCCACCGGTCCCAGTCGTCGAGAATGGCGTTCGACCATTTGCTGTCGGTCGCGATGGCATGTTCGGCAATCAGCGCGCGCGCTTTGGTTTCCCAATAGCTCGATGCCATACGCTGCCAGATTATGCTGTCGGGATTGGCACGCCGCGTGAAATTATCCTGCGTGTCGAGCACGAACGCCATCCCGCCCGACATGCCCGCGCCGAAATTGTCGCCGGTTTCACCGAGAATGATCGCGGTGCCCCCCGTCATATATTCGCAGCCATTCGCGCCGCAGCCTTCGACAACGACGTCCGCGCCCGAATTGCGCACCGCGAACCGCTCACCTGCGCGGCCGGCGGCAAAGAGCTTGCCCGACGTGGCCCCGTAAAGGACCGTATTGCCGATGATTGTATTGTGCTGGCTTTCAAGCGGGGAGCTGACCATCGGCCGCACGGCGATGATGCCGCCCGACAGGCCCTTGCCGACATAATCATTCGCATCGCCGAACACTTCGAGCGTGATGCCCTTGCACAGGAACGCGCCCAAGGACTGCCCCGCCGAGCCGCGCAGGCGCACGTGGACATGGCCGTCATTCAGTGCCGACATGCCATATTTCGCGGTGATTTCGGCCGATAGCCGTGTGCCGACCGCGCGATGCGTGTTGCGCACGGTGTAGGTCAGCTGCATTTTCTCGCGCCGCTCGAAGACCGGCTTAGCGTCATGCAAGATCTGCGCGTCGAGACTGTCGGGCACGGGATTGCGCCCGCCCGGGACATTGAACCGGCGCTTGTCGTCATCGGCATCGACTTTGGCGAGAATCGGATTGAGATCGAGATCGTCGAGATGTTCGGCCCCGCGGCTGACTTGCCGCAGCAGTTCGGTGCGGCCGATGACTTCGTCCAACGACTTGCACCCGAGCCGCGCCAAGATTTCGCGAACTTCCTCGGCAATGAACGTCATCAGATTGATCACTTTTTCAGGGGTGCCGCCGAATTTTTCGCGCAAGCGCTCATCCTGCGTGCAGACGCCGACGGGGCAGGTGTTCGAATGGCACTGGCGCACCATGATGCAGCCCATCGCAACAAGGCTGAGCGTGCCGATGCCGAACTCTTCGGCACCCAATATCGCAGCGATGACGATGTCGCGCCCCGTTTTCAGCCCACCGTCGGTGCGCAGCTTCACTTTGTGGCGCAGGCCGTTGAGCGTGAGCACCTGATTGACTTCGGACAGGCCCATTTCCCACGGCGTGCCGGCATATTTGATGCTGGTCTGTGGCGAAGCGCCCGTGCCGCCGACATGGCCCGCGATCAGGATGACGTCGGCATGAGCCTTGGCCACGCCCGCAGCGACCGTCCCGATGCCCGCCGAACTGACCAGCTTCACGCACACCCGCGCGCGCGGATTGATCTGCTTTAGGTCATAGATAAGCTGCGCCAGATCCTCGATCGAATAAATGTCGTGATGCGGCGGCGGCGAAATCAGGCTGACCCCCGGCGTTGCATGGCGCAGTTTGGCAATGAACTCGGTGACCTTGAAGCCGGGCAACTGCCCACCCTCGCCGGGCTTGGCGCCCTGCGCGACCTTGATCTCGATCTCCTCAGCAGCACCCAGATATTCCGCGGTGACGCCAAAGCGGCCCGA
>JANODH010000110.1:0-8939 GCA_031412595.1 Sphingomonas sp.
ATGACGCGTTCACCGGCATAGAATACCGCTGCCTGCCCCGGCGAGACGCCATATTCGGGTGCATCGAACGACAGCCAGTTGCCGTCGAGCCGTGCTGGCACCGGCTTTGCCATCGACCGGACTTTGGCACTGACCGGCCCCTGATACGCTGACCCGATCAGATTGATTTCGGACAACCGCGCCGACGAAACCGCCAGCGCACGACGCGGCCCCACGACAACACGGCGGCTTTCGGGCTCGATCCGCACGACATAAAGCGGCTCGGCCTGGCCGCCGATCTCGAGGCCGCGGCGCTGGCCGATCGTAAAACCGACGATCCCCTCATGCTGGCCGAGAACACGCCCTGTCTGGTCGACGATCTCGCCGCCCGCGATGGCTTCGGGGCGAAGCTTTTTCACCAGACCCGCATAATCGCCGTCGGGCACGAAGCAGATATCCTGACTGTCGGGCTTTGCTGCAACGCCGAGCCCGATTTCGGCCGCAATCGCGCGCACGGCGGGTTTTTCCATGCTGCCCAACGGAAAGCGCAGATAATCAAGCTGTGCCGTCGTTGTGGCGAACAGAAAATAGCTCTGGTCGCGCGCGGGATCGATCGCGCGGTGCAGCTCGGGACCACTCGCGCCATCCACACGGCGAACATAATGGCCGGTCGCCAGGCCGTCTGCACCGAGATCGCGCGCAAGCCGGAACAGATCGGTGAACTTAACGCCCATGTTGCAGCGAACGCACGGTATCGGCGTCCGCCCGCTGAGATATTCATCGGCAAAACCGTCGATCACCGTGTCGCGAAAGCGGCTCTCATGATCGAAGACATAATGCGCGATACCAAGCTTATCGGCGACCGCACGGGCATCGCGGATATCTTGACCCGCGCAGCATGCACCGGGTCGCTTGATCGCTTCGCCGTGATTATAGAGCTGCAGCGTCACGCCGATCGTCTCGGCGCCGGAGCGCGCTGCCAGCGCGGCAACGACTGACGAATCGACGCCGCCTGACATGGCGACGACAATGCGCTTGCCCGCCAAAGACCCAAGTTGAAACAGATCATCCATTGTCACCCATGTAGGGTGTCGCCGCAAAAATGTCATGGTTTACCCGGTCTTCACCATCTCATGCGCATAGCGGTTGCCATGGATATGAGTTTCGCCCGTCGCCGCAAGCCAAAGCCGGCCAGTACAACGCCTGATCTGGCAGTGCTGCTATCCGAAATGAGCACCAAGCAAGAAGCAAGCCGGACCGCGCTGACACAAACCCAGACCGAAGTTCCCGCGACCCCACTCGTTTCGGACCCGCTTGTCGAGATATTCGCCCCGCTCGGCCAGGTCGTTGCCACGACGCACAGTTTCAGCGATCAAATCGCGAAGCCCGTAATTCCACGTAAACTAAAATGACCACGGCGTTTACCTTGGCGTTTCAGCGTATCTTCAAGCCCTCGCTGTTAGACCGCTTCAATCGAATGAGCGTTTGGCACCCGTTGGTGTCTGTGAGGACATAAATGATTGAAAACCAGAAAATCCGCCCCGCGCAAGTCATCGGGCCCTTGGGGGAGCCTCTCACGCTGGCGACTTTGCCGCCAGCGGGTACCACGCGCTGGGTCGTGCGTCGCAAGGCCGAAGTCGTCGCTGCGGTGAACGGCGGCCTGCTGTCGGTTGACGACGTATGCAATCGTTATGGGCTGACGCTCGAGGAGTTCGCCGGCTGGCAGCGCGCAGTTGACCGGTCGGGCATGCCCGGGCTGCGCGTGACGCGGATCCAGCATTACAAATCACTATACGAGCGCCAGCAGAAATATTGACGGACCTTGGCCTGCACTGCATCGGGATGTAGCGCAGGCGAAAGGTTCTCATGTTCGGTTTTACCGTTTGGCTGGTGATCGGTGGTATCGTCGGTTGGATCGCGAGCGTGATCACGCGCACCGATGAGCAGCAAAACATTCTTGCCACGATCATCGTGGGTATCGTTGGCGCTTATCTCGGCGGCGCACTGCTTGCTCCGATGATGCGCGCTGCCCCCCCGGTCACGCATGCCATTGCGTTTTTTGGCGCGATCGTTGCCGTAGGCGTTCATGCTTTGCTTCGTCGGGGAGGCCGACGTTGATTACCCGAGTTCGAACGTCACGTTCACGGTGACGCCGATATCCTGTTCGCCAGGGACAATTTCTGACTTTGCCGCCGAATCTGC
Organism: Sphingomonas sp.; assembly: GCA_031412595.1. Classification (GTDB taxonomy): domain Bacteria; phylum Pseudomonadota; class Alphaproteobacteria; order Sphingomonadales; family Sphingomonadaceae; genus Sphingomonas_O. The sequence goes on from JANODH010000110.1 coordinate 2,182, forward strand.
CATTTGTGCGCGGACGTAGGGCATCGGTAGCGGTCCTGACATGCTGCTCGATTCACTAATCGCGACAATGCGTTTGACTGTCATGCCGGCAGCCTTGGCATAAAGTTCGGCGCGCGAGCGTGCAATCTTGACGGCTTCAGCGCGGGCTTCGTCCTGCGCTGCCTCGGGCTTGTCGATCGTCAGAGACGGCCCGTTGATCTGATTGGCTCCAGCGGCGACCAGCGCATCAAGAATGCTGCCCGATTTGGTAATATCGCGAAAGCGCACGGTGACACTGTTGTTCGCTTGATAGCCGACGACAACCGGCGGTTGATTTTCGACATAGCGATATTGCGGGCTCAGCCCGATCTGCGCGGTTGCAATGTCACGTTCGGCAACGCTTGAGCCGCGCAAGGCAGCCAAAACACGCGCCATTGCTGTTGCATTGCTTGCCATTGCCGCTTTGGCCGTGCTGGCCGTCGTTACGACGCCTGCCGAAATAACGGCGACATCCGGAACGCGCTGCACTGTGCCCTGCGCCACAATATCGAGCCGGGTACCGCTAATCGTTGGCCCCGTAATGTCGGCCATCGCCGAACCCGGTAATGCGGCAAGTGCAATGGCAAGCGCGAGTTTTTTGATCATTTATCGTATCCTTGGACGGGGGTGACGCAGCAACATAGCGCGCTGAACATATCACGGCTGCACGAAAGATGAACCGGGTTGAAGCTGCTTGTTATGCCTTGCTCTCGCTCTAACAGCGGGGCTATGGTGCGCCGCAACGTAACACACCGTTCAGGTCAGGGCTTGAGCCGAGTGATCTATTGATGTAATACACCTCGTCGATAGCATTCGGCACGGCGATAAAGGCGTTTGGCAATGAATTTCGAATCCGGATTTTCGACAAAGGGCCCCACCCTCGATCTTATCAGCGACGAAGACGTCGCGCAGCGCAAGCGCCGTCGGATGCTGATCATTGGGGTGCTGGTCGTTGCTGCACTGGTAATCGCTGCGGCGTGGTGGATGATGGGCAGCAGCAAGCCTGTGGCGAAAGCAGGGGGCGGTAAGCAGGCTCCCACGGTCACTGTCGTCGTGCCGGGGCGACAGTCTGTCGACCGCGTGATTTCGGCAACGGGCAACTTGGCGGCGCGTCGTGAAATGCCCGTCGGCGTCGCTGGCGAAGGCGGCATGGTGTCTGCTGTTCTTGTCGAGCCCGGTCAATGGGTCGGCGCGGGTCAGGTGCTAGCAACGATCGATCGCAGTGTTCAGTCGCAGCAGGCCGCTTCGCTCAATGCGCAAATCGCGGTTTCCGAAGCGGATGCGCGGCTGGCGCAGTCCGAACTCGAGCGCGCCCAAGCGCTTGTCGCGCGAGGATTTATCTCGAAGGCCGATATCGACCGCAAAACGGCGACGCGCGATGCCGCGCGGGCGCGCGTGAATGTTTCCCGCGCGCAATTCCAGCAGTCGCAAGCCAGCAATTCGCGCCTCGACATTCGTGCGCCGGCTGCTGGCCTGGTGCTCGAGCGGCGGGTCGAACCGGGTCAGGTCGTCAGTGGCGGTTCGGGCGTGTTGTTTCGCATGGCAAAAGGTGGCGAGATGGAAATGCTTGCGCGGCTGGGTGAAAGCGACCTAGCGCGCATGACCGTGGGCCAGCAAGCGACGATCACGCCCGTCGGCAGTACGCAAAGCTTCAAAGGGCAAATCTGGCAAGTTGCACCTGTGATTGATCCGCAAACGCGTCAGGGATTCGCGCGAATCGCTGTTCCTTATGATAAGGCTTTGCGCCCGGGCGGTTTTGCTGCTGCCAGCATTATCAGTGGCGCCGCGGATGTCCCGTTGTTGCCGGAATCGGCCGTTCAGAGTGATGCCAAGGGCAGTTTCGTTTTCATTGTCGGCAAGGGCAATAAGATTGAACGGCGTGACGTTCAGGTCGGTGATGTGAACGATCAAGGTGTCACCATCCTTACCGGCCTGACGGGGCAGGAAGCTATTGTTCTCAGCGCCGGGGCCTTCCTCAATCCCGGCGAAGTGATTATACCGCAGCGCGTAAAGTCGCCCATTTAATGTGCAATAGGATGACCGCCTGATGAGTTTTCGTAATATTTCGGCGTGGTCAATCCGTAATCCTGTCGCACCGATCGTTCTCTTCATTGCATTGTTGCTGGCGGGAACGCTGTCGTTTGCACGAATGAGCATCAACGATAGCCCGGACATCGATTTTCCTGCGGCACAGATCAACATTTCGCAACCGGGTGCTGCCCCGAGCGAGATGGAAACGCAGGTCACCCAGAAAGTCGAGGCCGCTGTTCGGGGCGTCAACGGGATCGACGAAATCAACTCGACGATACGCGAAGGCAATTCGAGCACTTTCGTCCAGTTCGCAATCGGCACGCCGACCGACCGTGCCGTGAACGACGTTCGAGACGCGATCGCCAACATCCGGAGCGACCTTCCTGACGGCATTCTCGAGCCACAGATTCAGCGTGTCGATATCGGCGGCAGCGAAATCGCAATTTTCTCAGCCGAATCTCGTGACATGACGCTCGAGGAACTTAGCTGGTACATCGATAACAATGTCGCAAAGAAATTGCGTTCGATCGAGGGCGTCGCGGCCGTCACGCGCAGCGGCGGCGTCGATCGCGAAATTCGCGTTGTTCTGGATCCGGCAAAGCTTCAAGCCCAAGGCGTTACCGCATCGCAGGTCAACGCGCAGTTGCGCTCCATCAACTTGAATGCAGCAGGCGGACGGGCTGAAATTGCCGGGTCCGAACAATCGGTGCGCGTGCTCGGCAATGCCAGCAATGCTTTTGCTTTGTCACAGCTCAACATCAATGCCGGCGGTGGGCGAACAGTCAAGCTCGCTGACCTAGCCGAAGTTCGCGACGGTTATGCCGAACAGCGCACGCTGGCGAAAATGAATGGTCGTCAGGTTCTGAGTTTCGCGATCGAGCGTTCCAAAGGCGCGTCAGAAGTTTCAGTTTACAAAGAAGTGAACAAAGAACTCGAGGCGCTCAAGAAGGCGAATCCCAAAGTCACGTTCGTTGAATTGTTCACCAGCGTAAACGATACGATGACACAGTATAAGTCTGCGATCCATGCGATGATCGAAGGGGCCATTCTGGCTGTTCTCGTCGTCTGGCTGTTCCTGCGCGACTGGCGAGCAACGTTGATTGCCGCCGTGGCCATTCCCTTGTCGGCCATTCCCGCTTTCTGGTTCATGGACTTGATGGGCTTCACGCTCAATTTTCTCTCGTTGCTTGCGTTAAGCCTTGTGGCGGGCGTCCTTGTCGATGATGCGATCGTCGAGATCGAGAATATCGTTCGCCATATGCGTATGGGCAAAACCGCGTATCAGGCTTCGATCGATGCAGCCGACGAGATCGGGCTGGCCGTGCTTGCCACGACCATGGCGATTGTCGCGGTGTTCCTGCCGGTCGGACTGATGCCGGGCATATCGGGTCAGTTTTTCAAAAACTTCGGATTGACGGTCGTTGCCGCTGTTCTGGTCAGTCTCGCCGTCGCGCGCCTGATCACACCGATGATGGCCGCTTATTTTCTGAAATCGCATGGTCACGCCACGCATGGCGAGGGGCGCTTCATGGATCTGTACATGAAAGTACTGGCCTGGACGATGGACAGCAGCCGGGTCGAGGCATTGAAAGGCAAAAGCCGCCTGTCGCATCTGTGGGCCTACCGCGCGGACCACCGGTTATGGACGGTTGGGCTCGGGGGGCTCTCATTTGTTGCGACCGTCGTGGCGTTTTGGGGAATACCCATCACCTTCCAGCCGGCGCGTAACAACGATTTCAGCCAAGTGCGCATTTTCATGACGCCGGGCACAACATTGCAACGCACTGAGGCCGTGATCGACGATGTCCGCGAGATGCTGGCCACAGCACCCGAGGTCCAGTCCGCTTTCTCGCGGATCAATGTCGGCAACGGAAATATTTTCCTGACGCTGAAAAGAGATCGCGAAATGACCAGCGTCGAGTTTCAGCGCAGCTGGGCCGACCGGCTGAACAAGATTCCTGACGCACGGGTCTTTTTCCAGTCGCAATCAGGCGGGGGCCCAGGCAGTGCCGGGCGCGACATCACGATAACGTTGGGCGGCGACGATCCTGTCGTCCTGATCGCGACCGCAAACAAGGTCGTCGAGGAAATGAAGGGTCTGCCTGAACTGGTCGCGCCGCGCACGGGTGCCGATCTGCAGCGTCCGGAAATCATCGTTACGCCGCGCACGCAGCTGGCAGCCGAACTCGGTGTCACGACGCAAGCGCTCAGTCAGGCAATCCGGATCGCAACACTTGGCGAAATCGATCAGAACAGCGCGAAATTTTCGCTGAACGACCGGCAAATCCCCATTCGCGTCCTGCTTGGCAAGCAGTCTCGCCAAAGCCTTTCGACCATCGAGAACCTCCCCGTGCCGACAATCACGGGCGGATCGGTGCCGCTGAAAGTGGTGGCCAATATCCGTTTTGGTTCTGGCCCCGTGCAAATTCAGCGGACGAACCAGATCCGGCGGGTTTCGCTTGGCGCCGATCTGGCTCCGGGCCTCGTTTCGGGCGATGCTATGCCGAAGATTGCTGCATTGCCGACCATGAAAAACCTGCCGCTCGGCGTAACAGAATTGCAACTAGGTGAAGCAAAGTGGCAGGGGGAACTGTTCATGAGCTTCATCATCGCGGTTATCACGGGCATCTTACTCGTGTTTGCGACGCTGGTTTTGCTTTATAAGCGCGTCATGCCGCCTTTCGTCAACATGGGTTCGCTCTTGCTGGCGCCACTGGGCGGTGCGCTGGCCATTCGGCTGACGGGTGACCCTTTGTCGATGCCCGTGCTTATCGGCTTGTTGCTGCTGCTCGGCATTGTCGCCAAAAACTCGATCCTGCTGGTCGATTTTGCTCTCGAAGAAGTGAACAAAGGCGTCGACAAATATACGGCGATCATCGATGCGGGGCACAAACGCGCCCAGCCGATTGTCATGACGACAGTTGCAATGGTTGCAGGCATGATCCCCGTTGCGCTTTCGCTCACCGGCGATGGCAGCTTCCGCGCGCCGATGGGTGTGACTGTGATCGGCGGGCTCATCGTTTCGACCATGCTGACCTTATTGATTGTGCCGGCGACTTTCAGCCTTGCTGTCGGTGTCGAACAACGGCTGGGCCCATGGCTGTCGCGCAAGCTGACGAATGGCGGCGAAGGCGCACCGAGCGCGCAGCCTGCGGAGTGAGCCTGCGCGCCCGTTTGAATCCGCTTCAGGGCGGGGCAACGCGGATGCGCACGGCGGCAACCGGCCTGCTATTTCTGATGGCAGCGGTCTATCTGACTGCGCGAGTATACGAGCCTGCCCATCCCGTCGTCGGTTTCATCCGTGCCTTTGCCGAAGCGGCGATGGTCGGCGGTCTGGCCGACTGGTTCGCTGTCACGGCGCTCTTTCGCCATCCGCTCGGCATCCCAATCCCGCACACCGCGATCATCCCGCGTAACAAGGACCGGATCGGCGATACACTCGCGCTTTTTTTGCGCGATAACTTCCTGACGCCGGCGGTGGTTGCGCGCCGGATGCGGCGCGTCGATGTCGCCAGCGCGGCGGGCCGCTTCTTAACAAAGGCGCCTGACGAAGGCGGGCGATTCAAGGCAGGGGCATCGCGGCTAATCGCCAATCTGCTCGAATCCTTCGATCAGGAACGGCTGGGCGGCATGGTCAAATCCGCTTTGGCGACGCGCATCCGCGATCTCAATCTCGCCCCGCTGCTGGGGCAAGCCCTCAGCGCGGCGATGGCCAATCAACGCCATCTGCCGCTGCTTGACGGTATAATCCGATGGGCAGGCAAGACACTCAGCGCCAATGACCAGCTCGTCCGCGACATGGTGCATAAGCGCGCGGGCGGAATCCTGCGCTGGACGGGGCTCGATGAGCGGCTTGCGAATGCGATCATCGACGGTCTGCAGAAGATGCTCGACGATATGGCAGCGGAGCCCGATCATCCGTTGCGCGAAAAAGCCGAGGAAGGTCTCGCGACCCTCGCCTATGACTTGCAGCATGACGACAAAATGCAGGACCGCGTTGCCCGATTGCGCGACGAGATTCTCGAAAATCCAGCCATGCGCAAATGGCTCGACGGGCTTTGGGAAAGCGCGCGTGCAGCTTTGTTGCGCTCGGCCCGCGATCCTGATGCTGCGCTTGCCGGCAAGTTCGGCGAAGCGCTGCGCCAGCTCGGCGAAACGCTGCTGACCGATGAAAAGCTGCGCATCACGATCAACCGCTTTGCACGGCGCACTGCTGTTGGCGCCACGGCGAGCTATGGCGACGGCATCGTCAAGCTTGTGTCAGACACGGTGCGCGGCTGGGATGCCGAAACGATCACCGGCCGCGTCGAAAATGCCGTCGGTCGCGATCTTCAGTTTATTCGGGTGAACGGAACTATCGTCGGCGGGCTGGTCGGCGTCCTGCTCCATACCATCGACGTTTCACTTTAGCCTGCTAGCTTGCGCTCCCAGGCCAGCGCATCCTTCACGATGCCGTCGAGATCGGCGCGTTTCGGTGTCCAGTCGAGCGTTGCGAGGATACGGCTGTTGTCCGCGACCAAAGCATCGGGATCACCGGCGCGGCGCGGCTCGATGCGTCGGTCGATCTTCATGTTCGTCACGCGATCGACGGCATCGAGCACTTCATTGACGCTGAACCCGCGGCTGTAGCCTGCATTCATGATATGGCTGGTCGCAGGGTCCGCGATGAGCTTTTCGAGCGCAGCGACATGCGCTTCGGCCAGATCGCT
>JANODH010000111.1:0-3441 GCA_031412595.1 Sphingomonas sp.
GCATACCATTGGAAAAAGCTCATCCACGCCATCGTCCGCATCGCCGCAGGCATCTCGCGGATCGCATCGATGATCTCGGCGAAGTAAGAGCCCAGCGACGTGGGCAGTGCTGCAATGCGCGTGCGTTCGTCGACGCTAAGCGGCAGTTCCGGAACGCGCAGGATCGACCACAATATGGTCGTGATCGAAAGGACCGCGCCGATGATGAAGGCAACGCGGGTATATTCGGGGATCTCGCCGGGTGCGGCGTCTTTCGAAATGCCGAACCAGGTCACGAGGATGAACGGGCTGGCATAAGCAAGGCATTGTGCAAGGCCCGTAAACGCACTTTGCGACAGAAAGCCCGCGCCCCGCTGATCCGGGTTCAGCCGGTCGTTCACATAAGCGCGATAAGGCTCCATCGTGACATTGTTGCCGACATCGAGAATGAACAGGATGGAAAAAGCCATCAGCAGGCTTTGCGACAGCGGCATGAAAAACAGCCCGACCGTGCACATCAGGGCACCGATCAGGAAATAGGGCGTTCGCCGTCCCCATTTCGACAACGTCCGATCCGACATGACACCAATAATCGGCTGCACGATCAGCCCGGTGAGCGGCCCGGCTATTCCGAGCCACGGGAAACTCCCTTCGTCGGCACCGAGATAAGCCCAGATCGGTGTCATATTGGCTTGTTGAAGCCCGAACGAGAATTGGAGGCCAAGAAACCCGAGATTCATCTGGAGTATACGACTCCACGACAGATGTGGTTTCATACCCGTTGCAACCATGCGCCATCCTCCAAAGTGCAAAGCCGTCGTTGCGGTGCGCTTCGGTTGCAACGCTAGCGCCTGCTCGAAAGTTTGCAACAATCGATTGCAATAGACCGCAGAGCACGGGCAAACTATGCCCGTCTGATGCATCTCGGCGTCTGCTATTATCCCGAACATTGGCCTGAAGACTGGTGGGCTGACGATGCGCGGCGAATGGTCGAGATGGGTCTGTCGCGCGTCCGCATCGGCGAGTTCGCGTGGGGCCGGATCGAACCTGCGCCGGAGCAATTCAATTGGGGCTGGCTCGATCGCGCGGTCGACGTGCTGCACGCAGCCGGGCTTGGCATCATCATGGGGACGCCAACGGCAACCCCGCCGCGCTGGATGCTCGACAAGCACCCCGATATGCTGGCCGTCGACGCGGACGGACGCCCGCGCAAGTTCGGATCGCGGCGGCATTATTGCTTTTCGCACGCCGGTTATCGCGCCGAAGCGACGCGCATTACGGCGCTCATGGCCGAACGGTACGGCAACCACCCCGCCATTGTCGCATGGCAGACTGATAATGAATATGGCTGCCACGATACCGCGATCAGCTACTCGGAGGCCGCAGCCACGGGGTTCCGGCAATGGCTTGCTGCCAGATACCAGACAACCGACGCGCTAAATGCCGTGTGGGGCAATGTCTTCTGGTCGATGGACTATGGTTCGTTCGATCAGATCGATCTCCCGAACTTGACGGTCACCGAACCCAACCCCGCACATGTGCTCGACTGGCGGCGATTCTCGTCGGATCAGGTCGTCGCGTTTAACCGCGTTCAGGTCGACATTCTGCGCGCGGCCTCGCCAGGGCGTGACATCACGCACAATTATATGGGTTTTTTCACGCAATTCGATCACCACGCGGTCAGCGCCGACCTCGATGTGGCAAGCTGGGACAGTTATCCGCTCGGCTTTCTCGAACAGTTCGGTTTGTTCGCCGCCGAAGAGAAAGCCCGCTACGCGCGGCAGGGGCATCCCGATATCGCTGCGTTTCACCATGATCTCTATCGCGGCATGACCGGGCGATTGTGGGTCATGGAGCAGCAGCCGGGTCCGGTAAACTGGGCGCGCTACAATCCTGCGCCACTGCCCGGCATGGTGCGCTTTTGGACGCTCGAGGCGATGGCACACGGCGCTGAATTAGTCAGCTATTTCCGCTGGCGACAATTTCCGCACGCGCAGGAACAGATGCACAGCGGTTTGCTGCTGCCGGACCGGACCGACGATGTCGGCGCGCATGAAGTTCGCGAAGCAGCGGCGGACATCGCAATGCTCGGCGCGCTGACACCGACAGCAAAATCGGTTGCACTACTGTTCAGTTACGAAGCCGACTGGACGATCGCAGCGCAACCACAAGGCAAAAATTTCACCTATCTCGCGCTCGCATTTGCGATGTACTCGGCGCTGCGTCGGCTCGGCCTGAATATCGATATCGTCGCGCCGGGTGCCGATCTGACTGGTTATGCGATGATTGTCGTGCCGACGATGCCGATCCTCGATCCCGCACTTGTCGATCTTACCGTGCCCGTCCTGTTCGGCCCGCGAACCGGCAGCAAGACCGGGCATTTTGCCATCCCCGAAAATCTGCCGCCGGGGCCGTTGCAAAAGTGCCTGCCGGTCCGTGTCACGCGCGTCGAATCGTCGCGCGACGAACCGCGCTGGCGCGAGCAGGTCGAAGCCGCGCCGGGGGTAACCGAACGTGATGGCTGCTATCAAAAAGCAAATGTCCGTTATCTTTCCTGCTGGCCCGACGCCGAGCAATTGAGGACGATTTTCACGAGCATGGCAGAAGAGGCGGCGCTAGCCGTTACGTCGCTTCCTGCCGACGTCCGGATCAGGCGTGCAGGCGATCTCGTTTTCGCGTTCAACTATGGCCCTGAAACGCTGACACTGGACGCGGCGCACGACTTTGTGCTTGGCGACCCTATGGTCGAACCCGCTGCCGTCGCCGTGTGGCGCAGTCGACCGCCGCCCGGCTAGGGGCGGCGAACGCGCACGGCCTCCAATTTCGCGCGATGAGTATCCGAAAAGGCAGCAGTGCCATTAGCGTCGGTATAAACCAGCGTCGTTTCACACGTTGCCACGCATTTTCCGTTTTGAAAGGCCGCTGTAAAAATGCTCCAGGATCTTGTGCCGATCGCTCCGATGCCGCTTGCCATCGTCACGGGCTCGGGATGGTGTGCTTCGGCCAGATAAGCGAGATCGACGCCCGCAATCAGCCAGCGGATACCGCTATTGTCGCGATGCAGGTCGAGCGAGCGGTTGAATTTGCCACGACCTTCTTCGAACAAGCCGGCCATCGACACATTGTTGATATGGCCGAGCAGATCGAGATCGGCCCAGCGCGTCGCAATGTCCGTCTTGAACGGATAGGCTTCGATGTCGAGACGCCACGCGTCGGGCTTCGCCATTAACGCGGGGCCATCCGAATGGCCCCGTCAAGGCGAACATCCTCGCCGTTGAAATAGCCGTTTTCGATCATCGTCAGGGCAAGATGCGCATATTCAGCGGGCTTACCGAGTCGTTTGGGATGCGGAACCTGCAGTGCCAGCGAATCCTGTGCGGGCTGCGGCAGGGCAGCAAGCAGTGGTGTCTCGAAAATACCCGGCAGGATCGTGTTCACGCGGATTTGTTCGTTCATCAAGTC
>JANODH010000112.1:0-3503 GCA_031412595.1 Sphingomonas sp.
GTCGTCCCCTGGGATCGTCGGGAAACGTCCGGCTTTCCAATCGGCTTTCGCGTCCTTGATCCGGTCGCGTGACGACGAAACGAAATTCCACCATGCATGGCGCGGGGTTGCAAATGCGCCGCCGCCGAGCAGCATGGCGCGTATTGCGGTTTCGGCGCGCAGCGTCATCGCTTGGCCCGGTGCAAGTACATAAAGCATGAACGGCTCGAGCGGCTGGCCATCGAGCGTGGCCCGCCCTTCGGTTATGAGGATTGCGCGCTCATCCGCGTCCGCATCGATCGGCACCGACCCTCCTGCCGCCAGCCCAATATCCGCATAGATCGTCGGCGCGTGGCAGGTCGTGGCGGCCGTCTTTCCCCACAGCGTCCCCATCAGCACGCGGATCGATATGTCGCCGTCCTCGATCAGCGGCAGCGCATCGGGGCTGACATGTTCGAACGCCGGATCAATTTCCTCCCGGCCATCGGGCAGCGCAAGCCAGGTTTGCATCCCATAAAATGCCGGGCCTGCCGCGCGCGTCGTCAGCGGCGAGCGTTCGGAATGCACGATGCCCTTGCCCGCTGTCATCAGGTTGATCGCGCCGGGCGCGATGACTTTATGACTGCCGATCGAATCACGATGTTCGATCGCCCCTTCGAACAGATAGGTCACCGTCGACAGATTGATGTGCGGATGCGGGCGAACGTCCATGCCGCCGCCCGCAGGCAGGCGCGACGGCCCGAATTGATCGACAAAGATGAACGGCCCGACCATCGTGCGCGTTTTCGCAGGCAGCGTCCGCCGCACCTTGAAATCGCCAAGGTCGTGCGTGACAGGGGTTATCGTTTCCATGGTCATTCGCCGGGTGCCCGCGCTTTGATCGCGAGCGCGTGCACTTTCTGGCCCGGCAGATCGCCGAGCGCCCGGTTGACCATGCGTTGCCGCTGCAGCCGCGTAACCCCGGCAAAAGCGAGACTTTCGATCTCCACCGTGAAATGCGATTCGCCTGTGCCGTCGTCGCCCATGTGGCCGGCGTGGGAAGCACTGTCGTTGACGACGGCAAGGTGAGTGGGCGAAAGCGCTGCTGTCAGCCGCATTTCGATTTCGCGAGCCATTGGCCCTTTGAGGTCGCTTTGCATCCGCCCTATATAACGCGTCTATGCCATCCGAACAGTTCCGCCGTCACACTCGTTTCCATGGTCGCGTCGATCGCGACGAGCCGTGCGCCGAACCCGGTTGCCGCGAGCATGGTCAATTTCGGGCGCCGCTCGAACCGGGGGGCTTCGACGGCCCGGGCTCTTGGCGCTGGCTGTGCCTCGATCATGTCCGCGAATTCAACGCGCGCTATAATTTCTTCAACGGGATGAGCACCGACGAAATCCTCGAGCAGCAGCGTCCCTTTGCGGGCTGGGAACGCGAGACGCGGGCGTTCAACAGCGTCGGCGCGGACCGCCCGCCGCACTGGGCGAATTTCAGCGATCCGCTCGATGCAATTTCGGCGCGTTTCCGTGACACGATGCCCAAGCAGCGCGCCGACGGGCGCGACTTGTCCGGCGAAGACCGCCGCGCGCTGAAGGAACTCGGACTCGAAGTCGATGCTGACCGCAAGGCACTCCGCACCCGCTATGCCGAGCGCTTGCAGCGGTTCCATCCGGATCGCAACGGCGGCGATCGGACACATGAAGCAGCACTGGGACGGACGATTGCGGCGTATAACCAGCTGAAGCGTTCGTTGGCGTTCGCATAGAATCGGCTAGCGCGCGTATTATTCGCCACCCAATTCAACTACGGGGGTGAACCCGCCGAAGATCATGCGTGCGCCGTCGAACGGCATCGGGTTTTTGGCCGGATCCATGCGGGGATCGTTCAGTTCGCCCGACATCATTTTTTCGAATGCGGCATCGCGCGTCGCTTTGTCGGGCCAGGTGATCCACGAAAACACAATGCTTTCGTCGTCCTTCGCCTGCACGGCGCGGCGGAAATCGGTCACCTTGCCGTCTTTTACGTCGTCCTGCCACGCCTCAACAATATGCGTCGCGCCCATTTCCATGAATACTGGGTCGGCCATCGCGGCATGATCGATGAACTTCTGCTTGTCCGCCGTCGGCACGGCAATCACGAAACCGTCGATGTAAGCCATCATCATTCTCCCTTGAGCGCGTGGGCAATCGACCAGCGATAGCCGAACGGATCGGTCACCTGACCATAGCGATCGCCCCAGAACATGTTTTCCAGCGGCATGCTGGCTGTTGCGCCGGCCGCAACGGCACGGGCATACCACGCATCGGCATCATCGACCTGCAAATGCAGCGTCAGGCCGCTGCCACCGGCAACATCGGCCTCGGCAGGATCGACATATTCGGGAAATTCGTCGTGGAGCATCAACGACGCACCGTTGATCAAGACATGCGCATGCATCAGCCGTTTGCCATCGTCGGCGATCATACGCCGCTGCTCGATGGCGCCGAATGCGGCGACGTAAAAGGCGATTGCATCGGCGGCTTTGTTGTTGCCGATCTGGATATGCGGTGTGAGGCCGCCTGTCGCGCCTTGTGCTTCATGCTCTGCCTGTATCGCCATGGTGATGTCCCCGTGCGAGTCGCTCTTTAGCGACCATGCAGCATTTCGACGTTTTTTCCCACGGTGCAGCGTTGCGATGTCTCCCGCGACGTTATAGGCGACATGATCACTCAGGATTCTCCGCATGACCACGATTCCGAACACGAAACCCGACAGCCGCGAAGCGACCGTAATGGACGCGCCCGACAAGAAAGTCAGCGTGCGCGAAATCTTCGGCGTCGACAGCGACATGATGGTCCCGGCCTTCAGCGAAGCCGACGAGCGCGTGCCCGATCTTGATCCGAGCTATGTGTTCGACGGCGATACGACGCTCGCGATCTGCGCTGGCTTTGCGCACAATCGCCGCGTCATGGTGCAGGGCTACCACGGCACGGGCAAATCGACGCATATCGAACAAGTCGCCGCGCGGCTGAACTGGCCGTGCATCCGCATCAATCTCGATGCGCACATCAGCCGCATCGATCTTGTCGGGCGCGATGCCATTGTCCTGAAGGATGGCCAGCAGGTTACCGAGTTTCGCGAAGGGCTGCTGCCATGGGCGCTGCAGACGCCGACTGCGCTGGTGTTCGACGAATATGATGCCGGCCGCCCCGATGTCATGTTCGTGATCCAACGCGTGCTCGAAACCGAAGGCAAGCTGACGCTGCTCGACCAGAATCGCGTCATCCGCCCCAATCCGTGGTTCCGTCTTTTCGCCACAGCAAACACGGTCGGCTTGGGCGACACCAGCGGCCTGTATCACGGGACGCAGCAGATCAACCAGGGCCAGATGGACCGCTGGAACATCGTGGTCACGCTCAATTATCTGCCTGCTGCCGTCGAAGCGCAGATCGTTCTCGCCAAATCCGGCGAATATGACCACGCGGGCGGCAAGAAAGAGGTCGACAACATGGTCAAGGTCGCCGACCTGACGCGGCAGGGCTTCATAAACGGCGATATCTCGA
>JANODH010000113.1:0-4829 GCA_031412595.1 Sphingomonas sp.
GGGCCGAGCGCTGCCGCGATCTCGGTACCGTCGGGCGATTTCACCGACGATCCCGCCGATGCCGACATCGTCGACCAGATCAAGGATCTGATCGAAACGCGCGTGCGCCCGGCGGTTGCCAATGATGGCGGCGACATCGTCTATCGCGGCTTCAACAAAGGCACAGTCTATCTGAAAATGCAGGGCGCTTGCGCGGGGTGCCCGTCTTCGTCGGCGACGCTGAAGCACGGCATCGAGTCGCTGCTGAAGCATTATGTGCCTGAAGTGACCGAAGTTCTCGCTGTTTAAGGATTCCTGCATGAAATTACCGATCAACGACGCCGCGATCGATCAATTGTTTCGCGAAGGTCGCAGCTACAACGGCTACACCGATGCGCCCGTGACGCGCGCGCAGATGGATGCGATCTGGGAAATCATGAAATTCGGGCCGACATCGGCCAACTGCCTGCCGGCACGGCTCGTGTGGTGCGAAAGTGCCGAAGCGAAGGAAAAGCTTGCGGCGCTGACGACGGCGAATAATCAGGACAAAGTGCGCAAGGCGCCGGTGACAGTCATCATCGGGATGGACATGGAATTTTACGAGCAGTTGCCCGAGCTGTTTCCGCCCGCCGACGCGCGCAGCTGGTTTGTCGGCAACCAGCCGATGATCGATGCGACCGCACTGCGCAATTCATCGCTGCAGGGCGCTTACTTCATCATGGCAGCGCGTGCGCTGGGGCTCGATACGGGGCCGATGTCGGGCTTCGACCAGGCGGGCGTCGATGCGGCATTCTTTGCCGGGACCACGTTCAAGTCAAACTTCATATCGACGCTCGGTGTGGGCGATCCGGCGACGATTTTCGGTCGGTTGCCACGTCCCGGTTTTGACCGGTTCAATACGATTGTCTGACGACCCGTGAGGCGTCTCGTTATCGAAACAGCGACGTCTGCCTGTTCGGTGGCGTTGATCGAAAATGATGTTGTATTAGCGTTCGATGCTGCTGTGGTGGGGCGCGGTCATGCGGAGCGGTTGATGCCCATGATTGCCGCTTTGCCGAACGGCGGCCGCGCTGATGCGATCTGGGTCGATTGCGGGCCCGGGAGCTTTACTGGCATTCGCGTTGGCATCGCGGCCGCGCGCGGTCTCGGCTTCGGCTGGGGTGTGCGTGTTACCGGTTATTCGTCGATGGCCCTGATTGCGGCGCGCTGGTTTGCCAGCCATGACGACGCGGCAGTTACGGTCGTGATCGAAGGCGGGCACGGCGAAGTGTTCATCCAATCTTACGAGCGCGCCGCCATTGATGCATCGAGCGCGCTGGTTTCGGTTAAGCGGGACTTGGCCGTTGTCGAAGGCGCGCAGGCGGGTCATGATCCGCCGGATGCACGCGACGCCGTTCTTCTTGCGCAAGCAACGCTGCCCGCGCGACCGATATATGGCCGTGCACCCGACGCGCTGCCGATGGTATCATGACGACCGTTGAAATAACGCGCGGCGGTGTTGCTGATCTGTCGGCGATCATGCCGGTCATGACGAGCGCGTTCGATAGGAGTTTCGGGGAAGCTTGGACAGAGTCGCAATGTTTGGGCGTAATTTCCATGCCCGGTAGCCATTTGGTGATAGCCCGTGATGCTACTCCCGTCGGCTTTGCGCTCTCGCGTATTGTGCTGGACGAATGCGAATTGATGTTGATTGCGGTTGCTCCCGACGTGCAGCAACAGGGGATCGGAAAACAATTATTGTCAGCAATGGTGGAAACAGCGCGTCAGTCTAATGTGGCAAGCGTGTTCCTCGAAGTACGTTGCGGAAACCCAGCGATATTACTGTATTCCTCGTTTGGATTTGTCGAAGTAGGGCGGCGTCATGGGTATTACCGTGGCTCAAAGGGCGAGACTTTTGATGCACTGACGTATCGTCTGCTATTGTCTTAAAATTTGCACTGCTTTTTTCATCGGCTTTCGGCTAGCGATGTAATATCGGTGTCATAAACGTTTTAACGCCGTGACTTTGGATAATGATTTTTTGTGGAATTTTGAAATGGCTGACTCCTCTGAAATGCAAGAAACCTTCATTACGCTGACCGCTGACATCGTCGCCGCACATGTCAGCAACAATAGCGTTGCCGTAAACGATCTGCCGACACTGATTTCGAATGTGCATACGGCACTTGCCAGTCTCGGCACGCCAGCCGCGCCGGTCGTTGAAAAACAGGAACCTGCCGTTTCGATCCGTGCATCGATCAGGCCTGAATATGTCGTTTGCCTTGAAGACGGCAAGAAATTGAAAATGCTGAAGCGGCATTTGATGACGCATTATGGCATGACACCCGACCAGTATCGGGCAAAGTGGGGCCTTCCCAACGATTATCCGATGGTCGCGCCGAACTATGCCGAACAGCGGCGGACGCTGGCAAAAGCGATCGGTCTTGGTACGAAGCGCAAGCGCACAGCTAAATAATATCGCAATGCGATGACGCGGGCTTTGCGGCGTGGAAGCTTTGCGCTAGCGTCATCGGAATGCACCGACCAATCGATATCGAAGCGCTTTGCGCGGAAAAAGGCTTGCGGATTACCGAGCAGCGCCGCGTGATTGCGCGTGTGCTTTCGGAAGCCGCTGATCACCCCGATGTCGAGGCTCTGCATGCGCGCTCTTCGGCAATCGATCCGGGCATTTCGATTGCTACGGTCTACCGCACAGTGCGCTTGTTCGAAGAAGCAGGGATTCTCGAGCGTCACGACTTTGGCGACGGGCGCGCGCGTTATGAGGCCGCTGCCGAAGCGCATCATGATCATCTGATCAATGTCGAAACCGGTGAAGTCATCGAATTCGTCGATCCTGAACTCGAAGCGCTGCAGAAAGTCATTGCAGAAAAGCTCGGGTTCCGTCTCGTCGACCATCGCATGGAGCTTTATGGCGTTGCCGTCGACCGCAAGAGCTGAAGCCGCAGCGGGGCGTCCGCCCCCGATCAGTCGGTCAGGCTGGATACGAGTATATATGCGCGCTGGCGGCATACTTGCGGTGCTGCTGCCTTGTGTGCTCGGGCACGGGATATGGCGTTTGCTCAGCCTCGGATCGCCGTGGCCGCGCTTTTTTCTTCGA
Source organism: Sphingomonas sp. (assembly GCA_031412595.1). Lineage (GTDB taxonomy): Bacteria > Pseudomonadota > Alphaproteobacteria > Sphingomonadales > Sphingomonadaceae > Sphingomonas_O. Next base: position 3,077 of record JANODH010000113.1, read on the forward strand.
ACGAGCGCGCGCATTGCCGGCGCGCGCGTCACGCGGCATGGCCGACCGGAGCGTCGCGATGTCGTCTATATCTCGAACCACGTCAGCTGGATCGACATATTGGCAATCGCCGGGGCCAGTGGCAGTGCGTTCGTGGCCAAGGCCGAGCTTGAAACGGCACCGTTTGTCGGATGGCTCGCCAGTCTGAACCGCACGATATATGTGTCACGAGACGACCGCAGTGGGGTGGCCGAACAAATTGCGCGATTGCGCAGTGCGCTTGACGACATCTGGTCAGTGACGATTTTCCCCGAAGGCACAACGAACGACGGGAAGTCGCTGCTTCCGTTCAAATCGTCTTTGCTGAAGATACTCGAGCCGCCGCCCACTGGCGTGGTCGTGCAACCGCTCATGCTCGATTATGGTGATGTCGGCCCCGAGATTTCATGGCTCGGCGTGGAGCGGGGCAAGGATAATGCTCTGCGTATTATGGCACGGCCCGGTACGTTTTCGCTTGGCCTTCATTTTCTCGAGCCCTTTCGCCCCGAAGAATTTGCGGGACGCAAAGCAATTGCTGCCGAATGCAAAGCACGCATCGGCGCAGCGCTTGAGCGTGTCACAGGCGCCACAGTTTGCGAATTTATCGGCCATGACCATTGGGCTCGAGGATCGATGACGCTATAATGAAACCGATGGCAGCGCCAAAAACTTACCACGTCAAATCCTTCGGTTGCCAGATGAACGTCTATGACGGCGAGCGCATGAGCGAATTGTTGAGTGCCGAGGGCATGGCAGCGACGAGCGAGGCCGAAGCCGATCTGGTGGTGCTCAACACCTGCCATATCCGCGAACGCGCGGTGCACCGGGTCTATTCGGAGATCGGGACGTTGAGGCGCGAGGATGGTTCGCGGCCGATGATTGCCGTGGCAGGGTGCGTTGCGCAGGCCGAAGGCGCCGAAGTCTCACGGCGGGCGCGCGAAGTGGACATTGTCGTGGGGCCGCAAGCGTATCACCGGCTGCCCCAGCTGGTCGCGAAAGCGGCGTCGGGGCAGCGTGCGGTCGACACTGACATGCCGACGGAAACCAAATTTGCGGCCTTTCCCTCACGCGGTGCGCAGCGACCTTCTGCTTTTTTGACGGTTCAGGAAGGCTGTGACAAATTCTGCACTTATTGTGTCGTGCCGTATACCCGTGGGGCCGAAGTCTCGCGGCCGTTTTCAGCGATTATCGACGAAGCGAAAGCGCTGATTACGGGCGGTGCGAAGGAAATCACGCTGCTCGGGCAGAACGTGAATGCATGGTGTCATGACGGGCTGGGGCTGCACGATATCATAGCCGCGCTCGACAAGCTGCCGGGCTTGCACCGCATACGTTATACGACGAGCCATCCCAACGACATGCAGCAGGGGCTGATTGAAGCGCATCGCGACATCGAAAAGCTCATGCCTTATCTGCATCTGCCGGTGCAGTCGGGCAGCGATCCGATCCTGAAAGCCATGAACCGCAGCCATTCGCGCGACAGCTATTTGCGGTTGCTCGATCGCGTGCGGGCGGCGCGGCCCGATATCGCGCTATCAGGCGATTTTATCGTGGGGTTCCCCGGCGAAAGCGATGCCGATTTCGACGCGACACTCAGCCTGATTGCCGAAGTCGGCTATGCGCAGGCGTTCAGTTTTGCCTATTCGCCGCGTCCCGGCACGCCGGCGGCGACAATGGACATGCAGATCCCCAAGGACGTGATGAGCGCGCGGTTGCAGGCATTGCAAGCTGCCAT
>JANODH010000114.1:0-7261 GCA_031412595.1 Sphingomonas sp.
CTCTTCGACACGCTGCCCTCTGGTCACGAATAGTGGCCAGATCAGGTGTTGGGATGCAAGATGTGTTTCGCTGATCAGCGCACGGCTCCATGCAGCGGAACGGGTGCGGCGTAGGCGCAGTGCAGGATAATGAGACATGACTTCGTAAATCCTTTCCAAGCGGCCCGCTGTGAAAACTATCCTAAACGAGCGAGCGCGGCTCGAAGACGCTCGGCTTCAGCTGACTTTTCGGCAAAGTCTGCGCGCGCTTTGGCAATGGCATCAGGTTTGGCTTTTTCGACGAAAGCTGGGTTGTCGAGCCGTTTGCCGACAGACTGAGCTTCCTTGGTTGCCGCTTCGATTCCTTTCGTGAGCCGCGCGCGTTCGGCATCGAGGTCGATGGCGCCATCAAGCGGGATTATCAATGTTGCGAGCGGAACGGCGACCCGGATGGCCGCACCGTCCGGCGCGGAGTCGGGATAGATGATCGAAAGTCTGGATACGCGTTCGAGCAGTTCGGCACCTTGTTCGACATATTGCCCGACGACCGGCGCATTGTCAGTCAAATATGCTTTTAGGCGTAGCCCTTGCGCAATCCCGGCTTCGTTGCGAGCGCCACGAACAGCAGTTGTCGTCCCGATTACCCATTCGATCAGCGCTCGGGCGTCATCGGATAATCCCCATGTGCCGTCACGCATAGTTGCGGTGCTGATCGGCAACTCTGCCGACAACCATTTGGCATGGATGAGCAAGTGCCCACCACGCACGCCCATATTGCCCCATAATTCCTCGGTGATGAAAGGCATGAACGGGTGAAGCATCACTAGGATTTGGTCGAAGGCCCACGCGGCGACTGAGCGCGTTTCGTCGTCAAATGCGCCTTTGACGAGTTCGATATACCAGTCGCAGAACGTACCCCACGCGAAGTGATAAATCGTGTCTGCCATGGCGTCATACCGCAGGTCGGCGATGGCCTGGTCGAGCTTGGCCACTGTTTCGACAACTTCGCCGATGATCCATTTGTTGACGGCAAGCGTTGCCGCGGGGGCCGCAATTGATGCAGATGCGTCGACGCCATTGCCCTGCAGAAAGCGCGCGGCGTTCCAAAGTTTGGTTGCGAAATTGCGGTAACCTTCGACCCGCTTTTCATCGAGCTTGATGTCACGCCCCTGGCTTTCCATCGCGGCCAGCGTGAAGCGCAGTGCGTCGGCGCCATATTTGTCGATCAGACCAAGCGGATCGACTGTGTTGCCCTTCGACTTGGACATTTTCGAGCCATCGGGTGCGCGAACGAGACCATGGAGATACAATGTTTTCCACGGCACTTCGCGCATGCAATGCAAACCCTGCATCGCCATGCGGGCATCCCAGAAGAACAGGATGTCGAACCCCGAGATCAGCACGTCATTTGGGTAATGTTTGGCGAGTTTTGGCGTGGCGTCCGGCCATCCGAGCGTCCCGAATGGCCAGAGCGCCGACGAAAACCAAGTGTCCAGTACGTCTTCGTCCTGACGCAACGTTACCCCGAGTCCGGCCATGGCCTGCGCTCCAGCCTTATCCTCGGCAACATAGCATTTGCCATCGTCACCGAACCACGCCGGGATGCGGTGCCCCCACCATAATTGCCGTGAGACGCACCAGGGCTGGATATTTTCGAGCCACTGAAACCATGTTTTTTCCCAGCTTTGCGGCACGACTTTGATTGTGCCCGAGCGCACGGCATCGATTGCCGGACCTGCCAGTGTCTTGGCATCGACATACCATTGGTCAGTCAGCATCGGTTCGATAACGACGCCCGAGCGGTCACCAAATGGCTGCATGATTTTTTTGGATTCAACGTGCAGCATTAGTCCCTCGGCAGCGATGTCCGCTACTACACGCTTGCGCGCTTCGTAACGATCCAGGCCGCGGTAGATGTCAGGGACCAGATTGAGCGCGTCGATTTCTTCCTGCGTTGCTGTTTCCCCGACAGCAATCGCTTTTGCCTGTGCCGCAGCCTCGGCGTAGGGCGCGCCATCGACACGAAGCGCCGCGACTTCGTCCATCAAGCGAAACAAGGGGATGCCGTTCCGCTGTGCCACGCCGTAGTCGTTCTGGTCGTGCGCACCGGTGATCTTTACAGCGCCTGATCCGAAATCAGGGTCGGGATACTCGTCGGTGATGATCGGAATTAATCGCCGGTACGCTTTGGGCCCGACCGGGATTTCGCACAGTTTTCCAACGATCGGGAGGTACCGTTCGTCATTGGGGTGCACGGCTACCGCCCCATCACCAAGCATGGTTTCTGGGCGCGTTGTTGCAATAGCTATATAATCGCGCACTTCTTGGAGAATTACTGTGCCGTCGGCGTCGCGTTCGACATAGGTATAGGTCTCTCCGCCCGCAAGCGGGTATTTGAAGTGCCACATGTGGCCGTCGACTTCGCGCGATTCGACTTCGAGATCGGAGATTGCCGTTTTCAGCGCGGGATCCCAGTTGACGAGGCGTTTTGCGCGATACAGCAGGCCTTCGTTGTAGAGATCGACAAAGACTTTGATGACGGCCTTTGAAAAACCCTCGTCCATCGTAAAGCGTTCATTGGCCCAGTCGCAACTCGCGCCCATTCGTCGCATCTGCTTGACGATCTGGCCGCCACTTTCAGCTTTCCATTCCCAGATTTTTGCGACGAAAGCTTCACGCGTGAAATCCGTACGCTTTTGTTGACGCGCAGCCATCTGCTTTTCAACGACCATTTGCGTCGCGATGCCGGCATGGTCTGTTCCGGCAACCCACAAGGCGTCCTTGCCTTGCATTCGCGCATGTCGGATCAGGATATCCATCAACGTGTGATCAAGCGCATGACCGATGTGAAGCGAGCCCGTGACGTTGGGCGGTGGCAGCACAATCGTAAATGGCGGTGCATCGGACCGCTCGGGGCGAAACGCGTTCGTTTCCTCCCAATGGGCATACCATCGCGCTTCAATCGCAGCGGGGTCGAATGTCTTTGGAAGTTCGGTCATGACGAGGCCGCGCATAACGGCACGAAGCGGTAGAAACTACCCCCGGTCAGTGATCCTTCGGATTTCCTGCGCAACCATGCGCTCGACGATATCGGGCAACCGTGATTCAAGCCACTCGGCGACCATCGGCTTCAGTATTTCGCGGACCAGCCCTTCGAGTGTGTCGGTCCCTGTGACTTCGGGTTTTACGATCAAAGCTGATAATGCTGCCAGCGATGACCGGCTGGCTTCTGTCGCCTTGTCGGAAACAAGCGTGGGCTTTATCTCTGTTACGGACACAGGGCTCTCCTCGGCAGCCGGTTCGGGTGCGAGCGATTCTGTCAGCTCGAGTATCTCATCGACATCTTCGATCCCGCGCGTTTGAGGTCGCGGATCTGGAAGCGACTGCACAGCAGCCGTGCGCCGCGCGCGTGGAGCGGTCAAAGACGCATCGCTGTCTTCAGCGATAATCCGCTTAATTGAAGACAGAATTTCTTCCATCGACGGTTCATTGCTCACGTTGCCCATAGCGCCCCCGACCACTGCTTTATGGCAGCGTTGGGCCCATGATTGCCGGTGTTTGCGCCGGTGTGTCAACCGTCCGCGTCGCCACGGGCCCGGGACGGGGATCATCGCTCCAATCCCAGATCCTGTTTTTGACGCGTTTGTAGTTAACGACCGGATCGTAAAGAGCGCCACCATCAAGTCCGAGATCGCGGGCCTCGGCTTGGCCCATGGCGGCAAGTAGCGAGAAGCCAGAAACATAGCTATTCCGCCGCGCAGAGACGAGTTGAACCTGTGCATTCAGCAGTTCTTGCTCAGCATTCAGAATATCGAGAATTGTCCGGTTACCGACGCCGTTTTCGGCCCGTACACCTTCAAGCGAAAGCGTGTTTGCATCGACGGCAGCTTGCGACGAAACAATGACTTCATTGGAAGCCTGATAGCTTGCATAGGCTGCGCGCGTCTGTGCAACCACGCTGCGCTCGACTTCGGTAACGGCCTCGATCGATTGCGATTCGCGTGCTTGCGCCTGACGAATTTGGGCGCTGGGCAAGCCACCCTGAAACAGGGGAATCGTTGCCTGCAGCCCTGCGCCGGCCGATCGCGACGTCTGCGCAAACCCGCCACCGATTGACCCGATAAAGTCGGTGTAATTTCCCGTGCCGACTGCTTGCAGCTTCGGCAGGCGCCCTGCCCGCGCAACACCGACGTCGAATCGCGATGCATCGCGCTGACGCTGGGCCGCAAGCAGACCCGGATTATTATCGAGCGCCGTCGTGACAGCAGCTTGCGGTGTCGCAGGCAGATTCGGCAGCGGTGGCGGTGGCTCGAGATTAACGGCAGGCTCACCAACCAGGCGAATATATTGTTCGCGACTATTGATCAGGTTGGACTGCGCCGATTCGTACTGACTCTTGGCCAGCGCCAGACGGGCCTCCGACTGCGCAACGTCGGTGCGTGTCAGATCCCCCACTTGAAAACGGTCTTTCGTCGCTTCGAGATTGACTGTTAGAACACCAAGATTGGCGCGCTGCAACCCGACGATCGCCTGATCGCGAATTACATCCATGTAAGCCGCAACAACTTGCGAAAACAGACTTGCCTCGGTGTCGCGAAGATTAGCGCGACCGGCTTCGATGCGGGCGTCGGCGCCACGCACTGCATTCTTGACCGCACCGCCCTGATAAATTGGGACTGCCAGCGTTAGCGCTGCTGTTGCCTGCCGCTCGGGCGACGTGAAGCTGGTCGATGACCGTTCGAGATTTTCGGTGTATTGCGCCGTCGCATCGAGGGCCGGTAACCCGCGTGCCCGCGCAATCGGCGCGTTTTCATCGTTCGCGCGCTGCTGTGCCCGTGCGCCGGTGATCGTGGGATTCGTCGTATATGCTTTCTGCAGCGCCTCACGCAGCGTTCCCGCCTGTGCTGCGATCGTACTCGAAAAAGCAGTCGCCAGCAGCAGCGTTCGGACGGCCAGTTTCATTTGGTTCACTTTCAAAATACGAAGGCTGGGGGACGGCCGAATTCAGGTAAAATTGCCATTTCGGCGTCCATGAACGCAATCAGGCCAAAACCGTTGCCGCCCGCACGACCGATGGCAAGGCGCGTCACCCCGGCTTCGACGATGCCGGTTACAACGCGGCCACTCGCCGATAAGTGACTGGCTATGTCGCCCGGCAACTGTTCGACAGCGCCGTCGATATAGATGACGTCATAACAACCATCGATCGGCACACCGGCATCGATACTGACCACAGAATCCGTTAACAAAGCCACGACTGCCGCAGTGTATCCACACGCGGCGCCGATGATCAGTACACGCTCGCCGGCTGTAATCTGAGCTTCGGTCAACAGACGCCCTGTCACCATCGGTGGATTAATCGCGCGGCCATTGCTGACAGGAATCAGCCGATCGGCATAGGCTGTTGCGCGACGCTCTTCGGGGACATGGTCTTCGCGCGGCACCGTTTCCATCGCGGCCACAACACGCGGATCGCTGACGCCATCGGGACGCAGCTGGCTAACGACCATGGCGTTGCGCATATTTGCAAACATCGAAGGGGTCACTGCGCTCATTTGCTCCGCTATCGCACAGCTGTATTGCCTATGCAACACAGTAAATCATAGAGCTTCGCTTCTATCGCGGTGCAGCATCGTCGCCAAGTGCCATGATTGTTGACTTCGCGCGCCCATCCGCGCAGAGGCTCGCGTCCTCGGTGGCCCGATGGCGGAGTGGTGACGTAGAGGACTGCAAATCCTCGCACCCGGGTTCGATTCCCGGTCGGGCCTCCAGCCATTTTCGGCCACACGCAAGCAAAGGTTGCGCGGGACTCGAAAATGGCGCGGCCGGCCTCGGCGACGCTGAGGACCGACGACGTGGCTTTGCCACGGCGGGGAGCTTCGTTACAGGCACCTCATGACCCTACGCCTGTTCAACAGCCTGACTCGCCAACTCGAAGAGTTCACGCCGCTCGATGGAAAGACAGCGCGCGTCTACACTTGCGGCCCGACGGTCTATAATTATCAGCACATCGGCAACATGCGCGCCTATGTGTTTGCCGATACGCTCGGGCGCGCGCTGCGCTTCAAGGGCTATGACCTGAAGCATGTCATCAACATCACTGACGTCGGGCACCTGACCAGCGATGCCGATGCTGGCGACGACAAGATGGAGAAAGCGGCCGCTGCGCAAGGAAAGACGGCGTGGGACATCGCAAAATTCTATCAGGCTGATTTCGAAGCTGATCTGGCGCGACTGACTATTCGCCCGACAGAGCATCCGCGCGCGACCGATTATGTCCCCGCGATGATCGAATGGGCCCGGTCGATTGCGGACAAGCACTGCTATGTCCTCGAGGGCGGTTTATATTTCGATACATCGACGGTGCCGAACTACGGTGCATTGGCGCGGACGAAAACCGATGAGGGGCGAAGCCGCATCGATCCCGTTGCCGGCAAGCGCCATGCGACCGATTTCGCCATCTGGCGCACGACCCCGCCGGGCGAAGCGCGTCAGATGGAATGGGATTCGCCATGGGGTCGCGGCGCGCCGGGCTGGCATCTCGAATGTTCGGTGATGAGCGAGGCGTTATTGGGGTTTCCATTCGACATCCACACCGGCGGAATCGACCACCGCGAAATCCACCATACTTGCGAAATCGCGCAGAACCAGGCGCACGAAGGCTGCGCGGACAGTGGCGCGCGCATCTGGATGCACAATAATTTCCTGATCGATCGGCGGGGAAAAATGTCGAAGTCTTCAGGCGAATTCCTGCGCCTGCAAACGCTGATCGATCGCGGTTTCCACCCCCTTGCCTTCCGCATGATGTGCCTGCAAGCGCACTACCGGAGCGAAATGGAATTTACGTGGGAGGGGCTGGCGGCGGCGTTTGTGCGGCTGAAGCGGATGGTGATTGGGATCGATCGCCTTCGTATCAAAGCTGTCGATGAACCGCGAGGGGGCGCAGACATGACAATTCGCCAGATTGACGAAGCGATCTCCGACGATCTCAATACACCAAGAGTTTTTGAGAACGCCTTCCTGAGTTCGGAGATGAGCGGCTACGCCGGAGACCGGCTCGATTTGATTTTTAGGTGCGACCAACTTCTAGGGCTAAACTTAGGGTCGCTCACCCGCGCTGACCTTCGCATTCGCCCCGCCGCAGCTACACTCACCGAATCCGACATTGAAGTGCGCCTCGCCGAACGCAAAGCCGCCCGCGCCGCGCGTGACTTTGCCACGTCGGACCGCATTCGCGACGACCTCATTGCGCGAGGCGTCGAAGTCATGGACGGCGATCCGC
>JANODH010000115.1:0-2692 GCA_031412595.1 Sphingomonas sp.
ACTTACGAATATGTGCGCAATTTCCTGTCGCGTTATGCGTGGATGGGCACGAACAGCTTGCTGCTTGTTTCGGGTGCGTTCGCCGGTTTCCGCCGCGACGCACTAGTCCGGACGGGCGGGTTCGATCCCGATTCGCTCGTCGAGGATTATGAAGTGATGCACCGCATCCACCGCTACGCCCGTGATAACCGTCTTGGCTGGACGGTCCGCGTTATCGGTGGCGCGCAAGCGTCGACTGATTCGCCTGGGAGCCTTTTGCCGTTTCTGCGTCAGCGTCGTCGCTGGTTCGCCGGTTTCCTGCAAACCCAATATTGGAACCGCGATATGATCGGCAACGCGCGGTACGGCGCGTTGGGCACAGCCATGTTGCCAGTCAAAGCACTCGACACGGTTCAGCCGCTGTATGGCCTCGCCGCTTTCGGCCTGCTGGTTTATTTCGCGGCGACAGGCAATCTCGTCATTGTCGGCCCGATCATTATTGCGATGGCTGCCAAAGTCATGATCGACCTGCTTTATTTGCTTTGGTCGCTACACCTGTATCGTATGTGGACAGGGCACCGCATCGGCGCGGGCGGCGCTTTGCTCGCAGCGATCATCGAGCCGATCACGTTTCAGCTGCTGCGGCATGTCGGGGCAGCCTGGGGATGGATCGTTTTTCTCACCGGCCGGCAAGTTTGGGGCGCATCGGCGCGCGGCGGTATTGCAGCCCGCATCAGTGGCGAGCATGACCGGTCGGTCGATACCGCTTGATTGCGCCGCCGCGCGGGCCTCGTTATAGCAACTGCGAGCCCCGGTCCGCGCACTCGCCACGAGTTCGTTTGCCGGGGCAACGCTCTTTAGCGCCAAGAACTGCCCCGAGGAACCTAGATATGTCCCGCCGCCGCCAGATTTACGAAGGCAAGGCCAAAATCCTTTACGAGGGCCCTGAACCCGGCACGCTGATCCAATATTTCAAGGATGACGCAACCGCGTTCAATGCCCAGAAAAAGGGCACGATCAACGGCAAGGGCGTGCTCAACAACCGGATCAGCGAACATATTTTCACGCTGCTCGGCACGATCGGCATTCCGCATCATTTCATGCGCCGGTTGAACATGCGCGAGCAATTGATCCGGCAGGTCGAAATCATCCCGATCGAAGTCGTGGTGCGCAATGTTGCCGCCGGCTCGCTTTCGACGCGGCTTGGGATCGAGGAAGGCACGCAACTACCCCGCACGATCATCGAGCATTATTATAAAGATGACGCGCTCAACGACCCGATGATCACCGAAGAGCACATCGCGGCGTTCGGTTGGGCATCCCAGGAAGAAATGCACGACATTGCCGACATGGCGATCCGCGTGAACGATTTCATGAGTGGCTTGTTCGCGGGGATCGGCATTCGCCTTGTCGATTTCAAACTGGAATTCGGCCGGGTCTGGGAAAATGATTATGCACGGGTCATTTTGGCTGACGAGATCAGCCCGGACGGCTGCCGCCTGTGGGACATGACGACCAACGAAAAGCTCGACAAGGATCGTTTTCGCCGTGATCTTGGCGGTGAAGTCGAAGCCTATCAGGAAGTCGCGCGGCGGCTGGGCCTGATGCCCGACGGCGCGGAAAACGTCGTCCTCGATCTCGAAAGCCAGCGGAAAAAGCGGGGGCGGTGACGCAATGAACGTTCGCATTCACGTCACTTTGAAACCAGGTGTCCTCGATCCGCAGGGGCGAGCCATCCATCATGCGCTCGAGGGGCTGGGCTTTTCCGGCGTGCGCGACGTTCGGCAAGGCAAGTTGATCGAACTCGAACTGGATGACGGGACGAGCGATGCCGATATCGAAGCGATGTGCACGAAATTGCTTGCCAACACCGTGATCGAGAATTTCCGGATCGAAAAATAGCATGAAAAGCGCGGTCATCGTCTTTCCGGGGTCCAATTGCGATCGCGATCTTGCGGTGGCTTTCCGCGACATCGGCGGGGAAGCGCCCGTGATGGTCTGGCATCAGGAAACCGAATTGCCGCAGGGGCTCGATGTCATCGGCGTTCCCGGGGGATTTTCCTATGGCGATTATCTTCGCTCAGGTGCGATGGCAGCACGATCGCCGATCATGCGCGCCGTGATTGATGCTGCTGGGCAGGGTCGCACGGTTCTTGGCATCTGCAACGGCTTTCAGGTTTTGACCGAAGCCGGTCTTTTGCCCGGCGCGCTGATGCGCAATGCCGGGATTAAATTCGTCGGCCGCGATGTCGCGCTGACGATCAGCAACAGCCAGACGGCGTTCACGGCGCGTTATCATGTGGGTGAGCGCGTGACGTTTCCGGTGGCGCATCATGATGGAAATTATTTTGCCGACGATGCGACGCTCGATCGGCTCGAAGGCGACGGGCGGGTCGTGTTCCGCTACGCCGAACCCGTCAACGGCAGCGCGCGCGCGATTGCCGGGATCATGAACGATGCCGGCAACGTGCTCGGCATGATGCCGCATCCCGAACGCATGATCGAAGCTGCGCATGGCGGACATGACGGGCGGCGGATGTTCGAGGGATTGCTGGCTGCCTAAACTTTCGCGCTGAATGGCGTAAAATCGGTGTGCTCGTCGTAAATGTCGACACCTTCTTTGCGCTTCAGGAATCCAACCACGGCATAAGTGACGGGGGTCAGTACGACTTCCCACAAGACTTTGAGGCCCCAATTGGTAACCATTACGGTC
>JANODH010000116.1:0-3011 GCA_031412595.1 Sphingomonas sp.
CTGGACTTCCTCTTCGAAAAGTCTAACGCGCAGCGCCTAGAAGACATATGCCTGCCCTTGACGGCGGGGCTGGACGACATCCCGGCTCTACCCGTCACGCCCGATCAGGCAGGGCTGCTCCGACAGGGGCGGGTCTTGATCGGGATTGCCGCAAACGACGGTCTCATGCTTGCGAAAGACGGTGAAACACCCGTTGCGCTAGTGGAGGCAATCGCCGGAGAAATCCGGGTCGTGCGCGGGTTCAATCTGTAACGCGATGTCGTGAAAGACAAATATGACAATCACTGCCGAACGTAAAACCGAAGTCATTGCCGAATATGCACAAGGCGCGAACGACACCGGATCGCCCGAAGTGCAGGTCGCGATCATCACGACGCGTATCCTGAACCTCACCGAGCATTTCAAGACGCACAAGAAAGACAACCACTCGCGTCGTGGTTTGCTCATGCTGGTCAACAAGCGTCGCACGCTGCTCGATTATCTGAAGCGCGAAGACGTTGGCCGCTATACTGCACTCATCACGAAGCTCGGGCTTCGCAAGTGACCGAGCGGGCGTAGCCCGCGAAGAGTCATCCCCGCGCAGGCGGGGATCCAGTCTGTTCTCCCGCCTGCGCGGGCGAACAGCACAAAAAATGTCCCGCATTCGGTGGGGCGCATTGGGGCTACAAAGCGCCCCGCACCGCTCGCAGACCGGATGTCTGCCTTATTGGCCCCCGAGAGCATAGGGCTCGCGGGTCTGAAGGAAACTAAATGTTCAACATGAAAACAGTCGAAATCGAGTGGGGCGGACAAACCCTCAAGCTCGAAACGGGCCGCGTTGCCCGTCAGGCCGATGGCGCCGTGATGGCGACTTTGGGCGAAACCGTGGTGCTCTGCGCCGTAACGGCAGCACGATCGGTGAAAGAGGGACAGGACTTCTTTCCCCTCACCGTCCACTATCAGGAAAAATATTCGGCCGCAGGCCGCATTCCTGGCGGCTTCTTCAAGCGCGAACGCGGTGCGACCGAAAAGGAAACACTGGTTTCGCGCCTGATCGACCGGCCGATCCGCCCGCTGTTTCCCGAAGGTTTCTATAATGAAATCAACGTCATCTGCCAAGTTCTGAGCTATGACGGCGTGAATGAGCCCGATGTGCTTGCCATGGTCGCTGCATCGGCCGCGCTGACGCTCAGCGGCGTCCCCTTCATGGGCCCGATCGCCGCGGCCCGTGTGGGTTATGATGGGCAAGATTACATCATGAATCCGACTGACGAACAGGTTGCCGAAGGGCTGCTCGATCTCGTTGTCGCCGGCACACACGATGCCGTCATGATGGTCGAATCCGAAGCCAAGGAGCTTTCGGAAGACGTCATGCTCGGTGCCGTCATGTTCGCGCATCGCGGCATTCAATCGGTGATCAAGGCAATCATCGATCTCGCCGAACAAGCCGCGAAGGAACCATGGGCAATGGCCCCGCAGGCCGATCTTTCGGCTGCCAAGGACAAGCTGAAGAAGCTGATCGGCAAGGACATTGCGGCCGCCTACAAGGTTACCGACAAGTCGAAGCGTTCGAATCTGCTCAACGAGGCACGCGCCAAGGGCAAGGAAGCCTTTGCCGACGCCGCGCCGCAGGATCAGATGGCCGCTGGCAAGCTCATGAAGAAGCTCGAAGCTGAAATCGTCCGTACCGCGATCCTGAAAGACGGTTCGCGCATCGATGGACGCACAACGACGCAGATCCGCCCGATCGACGCAATCGTGGGCTTCCTGCCGCGCACGCACGGATCGGCCCTGTTCACGCGTGGTGAAACGCAGTCGATCTGCACGACCACGCTTGGCACCAAGGATGCCGAGCAAATGGTCGATGGCTTGAATGGCCTCAGCTACTCGAACTTCATGCTACACTATAACTTCCCGCCCTATTCGGTCGGTGAAGTCGGTCGCTTCGGTGCGCCCGGACGTCGCGAAGTCGGCCACGGCAAGCTCGCCTGGCGCGCGCTGCACCCAGTGCTGCCCTCGAAGGAAGATTTCCCCTACACGATCCGCGTTCTCAGCGACATTACCGAAAGCAATGGCTCTTCGTCGATGGCCACTGTCTGTGGCGGTTCGCTGTCGATGATGGACGCGGGCGTTCCGCTGAAGCGTCCGGTCAGCGGCATCGCAATGGGCCTGATCCTCGAAGGCAAGGAATTCGCTGTCATCAGCGACATCCTCGGCGATGAAGATCATTTGGGCGATATGGATTTCAAGGTAGCGGGCACGTCCGAAGGCATCACGACGATGCAAATGGATATCAAGATCGCCGGCATCACCGAAGAAATCATGAAGCAGGCGCTGAAGCAGGCCGCCGAAGGCCGCACGCATATCCTGGCGGAAATGGCCAAGGCGCTCGACAACACGCGCACCGAACTTTCGGCTTATGCCCCGCGGATCGAGACGATGCAGATCGACAAGGCGAAGATCCGCGACATCATCGGCACGGGCGGCAAGGTCATCCGCGAAATCGTGGCAACGACAGGGGCAAAGGTCGATATCGACGACGAAGGTCTGATCAAGATTTCGTCGTCCGACCCCGCGCAGATCGAAGCCGCGCGCAAATGGATTAGCGGAATCGTCGAAGAAGCCGAAGTCGGCAAGGTCTATGACGGCAAAGTCGTCAACATGGTCGATTTCGGCGCGTTCGTGAACTTCATGGGCGGCAAGGATGGCCTCGTCCACGTCAGCGAAATTCGCAACGAGCGGACCGAAAAAGTCACTGACGTTCTGTCCGAAGGTCAGGCCGTGAAAGTCAAGGTCCTCGAAATCGACCCGCGCGGCAAGGTTCGCCTGTCGATGCGCGTTGTTGACCAGGAAACCGGCGCCGAACTCGAAGACACGCGCCCACCGCGCGAAGAGCGTCCGCGCGGTGATCGTCCGGATCGTGGCCCGCGCCGCGATGGTGAAGGTCGTGGTGATCGTGGTCCGCGCCGTGACGGTGGCGGCGGCGACCGTGGCCCGCGTCGCGACGGTGGCGGCGATCGTCCACCGCGTGG
>JANODH010000117.1:0-2038 GCA_031412595.1 Sphingomonas sp.
TCCAGCAGTTTAATCTCCTCGCGCGCACGACAGCGCTCGACAATGTCGCGACGCCCCTCGTGTATGCGGGCCTCAGCGGCCCCGAACGCCGCGCCCGCGCTACCAAGACGCTCGAGGCAATGGGCCTTGCCGATCGCATGACGCACACCCCGGCCAAGCTGTCGGGCGGGCAGCAGCAGCGCGTTGCCATTGCTCGCGCGCTGGTCACCGAACCGCTCATGCTCCTCGCAGACGAACCGACCGGTGCGCTCGATACCGTCACGTCGAACGACATCATGGGCATTTTTCAACGCCTGAATGACGACGGCATTACAGTGATCGTCGTTACGCATGAACCCGACGTCGCCGATTATGCCCAGCGCCGCATCCTGTTTCGCGACGGCAAAGTCATCGAGGATGCGCCGGTCACCAACCGGCGACGTGCGGCGTGAATCTTCAGCGCACGATTGCCGGTTGGGGTATCAACATCGCCATCGCGCTGACAGCGCTGCGGACGAACCTCATGCGCTCGATCCTGACCACGCTGGGCGTCATGATCGGCGTTCTGGCGGTTATTCTCGCCGTCGCGGTCGGCGATGGCGCGAAAGCGAGCGTCCTCGATTCGATCAATCAGCTTGGCAGCAACATGGCAATCGTCTTTCCCCAGCCCGAGAACCGGGGTGGCAGACGGGTGGTCGATCGCGGTCGCTTGACCGAGCGCGATGCACGCGCTGTGCAGCGCCTCGTCCCCGGCGTCAGCGGCATCGCCCCGCAACTGCGCTCGACGGTCCAGCTCGTCATTCAGGGCCGTAACGCAACCACAACGGCCATCGGCATCACGCCTGGTTATGGCCGCGTCGGCAATACCGATATCGACACCGGGCGCTTCATATCCGAAGCCGACGTGCGCACGGCCGCGCGCGTTGTCGTGCTCGGCCCTAGTGTTGCTGCGAAACTTTTCGGCAATTTCGATCCCATCGGGCAGACGATCCGGGTCGCGCGCGTTCCTTTCACCGTCATCGGTGTCCTGCAAAGCAAAGGCAGCTCGTTTGGCAACGACAACGACGATCTGACGCTGGTCCCGATAACGACGGCGCGGCAGCGTTTTGCGACCTCGACAGTGCAGGGGCCTGACGATCTCCACGTGCTCTTCGTTGGCTTCGAAGACGGGGTGGATCTGCCCACGGCTAAGAAAAATATGGTTCGCGTTTTGCGCGCGCGCAACAATGTGCCCAAAGGCGAAATCAGCCCCTTTACGGTCAACACGACCGAAGAATTCATGAAACAGTCAGGGCTCGTCACCGGCATTTTTCAGGGCGTGCTCGTTGCCATTGCGTCAATCAGCCTGCTTGTCGGTGGCATCGGCATCATGAATATCATGCTGGTGAGCGTGACCGAGCGCACCCGCGAAATCGGCCTGCGGATGGCGCTCGGCGCAAAACGCAGCGACATCCGCAACCAGTTCCTCGTCGAAGCCGCCGTCCTCTGCCTGATCGGCGGCGCGATCGGCCTGGTGCTTGCTGTTATCCTCGCGCAGGTCTTCGAAAATCTCGCGGACTTCCCCGCCCCCATCGGCATCGGCACTGCCATCGGATCGATGCTCTTCAGCGCATTTATAGGGCTGGCGTTCGGGAGCTATCCAGCAGTCCGGGCGTCGCGCCTCTCGCCGATCGAAGCGCTCAGGAGTGAGTGACTGAAACCATGGCGCGCCGCCCGAGTTCACGCGCTGCCTTATAATCATTGAGGAACCGTCGACGAGGCACGTTGTTACCTTAGTTGCGATTAGGCGCTGCGTATAATGAGTGACCGGCTCAAGCGCTTAGCGAAGGGGGAAATCAATTTGAGCGAAGTCTCGCCATTCGATTGCGCAACCCCTGTAAGTCGCCTTTCCGCGTTAAGCTTGGCGAGTGTGCTTGATCAAAGTGTCGATTGCATCAAGCTAATCGATCTTGATGGACACATTCAATATATGAACGCCAACGGTCTTTGCGCCATGGGGATCGACGATTTTTGCTCGATCGACGGCAAGGCATGGGCAGACCTTTGGCCCCTCGACGCC
>JANODH010000118.1:0-7138 GCA_031412595.1 Sphingomonas sp.
CGATCGACGGACGCACGGTGACAGTGCCGACGGGGTCGACTGTGATGCGCGCTGCTGCCGAAAACGGCACGTCGATTCCCAAACTCTGTGCGACCGACAATCTGGCGAGCTTCGGTTCTTGCCGCCTGTGCCTCGTCGAAACCGATGGGATGCGCGGCACGCCCGCGTCGTGCACCACGCCGGTCATGGCAGGCATGGTCGTGCGTACCCAGACACCGCATCTTGCCAAGTTGCGCAAGGGTGTGATGGAACTCTACATCTCCGATCACCCGCTCGATTGCCTGACGTGTGCCGCGAACGGCGATTGCGAATTGCAGGATCAGGCAGGCGCGGTCGGCTTGCGCGATGTCCGTTATGGCAAAGGCGACGACCATCTCGGTCAGGCAAAAGACACATCGAATCCCTATTTCGATTTTGACCCGAGCAAATGCATTGTCTGTTCGCGCTGCGTCCGTGCCTGTGATGAAGTGCAGGGCACATTTGCGCTGACCATCGAAGCGCGCGGGTTCGGCTCGAAAGTTTCGGCAGGGATGCCCGCCGACGATTTCATGTCGTCCGAATGCGTGTCGTGCGGGGCCTGTGTTCAGGCGTGTCCGACGGCAACACTTACCGAAAAAGCGCTCGTCGACATCGGCACGCCCGAACGGAGCGTGATTACGACTTGTGCTTATTGCGGCGTCGGCTGCACGTTCCGCGCCGAGACGCGGGGCGAACAAGTCGTACGGATGGTGCCCTACAAGGACGGCAAAGCCAATCGCGGGCATTCGTGCGTGAAAGGCCGCTTTGCCTGGGGCTATGCCACGCATCAGGAACGCATCACCAAACCGATGATCCGCAGCCGCATCGATCAGCCGTGGCGCGAAGTTTCGTGGGACGAAGCTTTTGCCTATACAGCGGCCGAACTGCGCCGGATCAGCGATAGATACGGCAAGCAGGCCCTTGGCGGCATCACGTCCTCCCGGTGCACCAACGAGGAAACATTCCTCGTGCAAAAGCTCGTCCGTGCCGGGTTCGGCAATAACAACGTCGATACCTGCGCGCGCGTTTGTCATTCGCCGACCGGATATGGATTGAAAACCACGTTCGGCACCAGCGCCGGAACACAAGATTTCGACAGTGTCGCGCACAGCGACGTCATCCTTTTAATCGGTGCGAATCCGACCGATGGTCATCCCGTGTTCGCCAGCCGGATGAAGCAGCGCCTCCGCAAGGGTGCAAAGCTGATCGTGATCGATCCGCGCCGGACCGACATCGTCCGCACGCCGCATATCGAAGCCGCGCACCATCTGCCGTTGCGCCCGGGCACCAATGTCGCCGTGCTGACGGCAATGGCGCATGTGATCGTTACCGAGGGGCTCGCCGATAAAGCGTTCATCCGCGAACGCTGCGATTGGGACGAATATAGCCACTGGGCTGACTTCGTCGGGCAATCACGCAACAGTCCCGAAGCATTGCAGCCGGTAACGCTTGTGGACCCTGCCGAACTGCGTGCTGCGGCGATCCTTTTCGCAACAGGCGGGAATGGCGCGATTTATTACGGGCTGGGCGTGACGGAACATAGCCAGGGTTCGTCGACGGTGATGGCAATCGCCAATCTTGCCATGGCAACCGGAAACATCGGTCGGCGCGGGGTCGGCGTTAATCCCTTGCGCGGCCAGAATAATGTTCAGGGCGCTTGCGACATGGGCAGCTTTCCGCACGAGCTGTCGGGATACCGGCATATTTCGGATGCAGGCGCGCGCAAGCTGTTCGAAGATGATTGGGGCGTCGGGATCGATCCTGAACCCGGGCTGCGTATTCCGAACATGCTCGATGCCGCTGTCGATGGTGTTTTCAAAGCGCTCTATATTCAGGGCGAGGACATCCTCCAGTCCGACCCCGATACGCGCCATGTTTCAGCGGGGCTGGCAGCGATGGACTGCGTCATCGTCCACGACCTGTTTCTGAACGAGACCGCGCATTACGCGCATATATTCCTTCCGGGTTCGACGTTTCTCGAAAAAAACGGGACGTTCACCAATGCCGAACGCCGGATCCAGCCAGTGCGCAAAGTGATGACGCCGCTGAACGGGCTGGAAGATTGGGAAGTCACGCAAGGCATTGCCAATGCCATGGGTCTCGGCTGGGATTACACGCACCCGCGTGAAATCATGGATGAAATTGCCCGCCTCACGCCGAGTTTCGCTGGTGTATCGTTCGCCAGGCTCGACGAAGTCGGCTCGCTGCAATGGCCGGTCAACGAAGCAGCGCCCGCTGGCACGCCGATCATGCACGTCGATGGCTTCGTGCGCGGCAAAGGCAAGTTTGTCGTGACGGACTATGTGCCGACCGATGAGAAAACCGGCCCGCGCTTTCCCTTGCTGCTGACGACAGGGCGTATCCTGTCGCAGTACAATGTCGGTGCGCAGACACGCCGGACGGCAAATATTGCCTGGCATCCTGAAGATCTGCTCGAGATTCACCCGGCCGACGCCGAAGATCGCGGCCTGAAATCGGGTGACTGGGTAAAGCTCGCCAGTCGCGCGGGCGAGACGACGTTGCGCGCAACTGTTACAGACCGGGTTGCGCCGGGTGTCGTCTATACAACGTTTCACCACGCCACGACGCAAGCCAACGTCGTCACCACGGATTTTTCCGATTGGGCGACCAATTGCCCCGAATATAAAGTGACTGCCGTTCAGATCAGTGCATCAAACGGCCCGACTGACTGGCAACGAGACTATGAAGCCTTGAGCGAACGTGCGCGGCGGATCGATACCGAGTCCGCGGCGTGACCACGCTCGACCGGCTTGTCCGGTCCGCCAATCAGATCGCAGCCAATCTGGCGACCGATCCCGATCCCACCAGCGCGACGGCGCAGCATATCGCCGATTTCTGGGACCCGCGGATGAAAGCGATGATCATCGCCAACGGGCGTGAAGGACTGGAGCCGGTTGCAGCGGCGGCGGTCGCACGCTTGACATGACTGCGACGCAGGACGTTGCTGTTGTCCGGTTGCGGCCCGGTGACGTCGCGCCTGCCATGCGAACACTCGCCATCGAAGCGCCGATCGCTATCGAATATAACGGCATCGGCTATGCCGTGATGATGGGCACGCCCGATGACTTCGAGGATTATGCTGTCGGGTTCACGCTTTCCGAAGGATTGATCGCAAATGCGGCCGGCATCATCGGGGTCGATGCACTCGGCCAAGACGATGGCTGGATTTTGCGTATCCAGCTTGCGGCCGACTGCCTGGCCCCGGTAATCGACCGCGCCCGGCAACGCATCACCGAGAGCAGCTGTGGCTTGTGCGGTCTCGACAATCTTGCACAGGTTTTGCGTCCGCTGCCGTCCATCACGGCGCGCATTTCAGTGTCGCGGGCCGCGCTGTTCAATTCCATTGCGGCGTTGCGCGATCACCAGCCTTTGAACGGCGCAACGGGAGCCGCGCATGGCGCTGCGTTTTGCGCTCCGGATGGTCGCATCCTATTGGCGCGCGAAGATGTCGGTCGACACAACGCGCTCGACAAGCTGATCGGCGCGATGGCGCGCGCTGGTCTCGAGCCTGCGTCGGGCTTTTTCCTTTTGACTGCGCGATGCAGCTATGAACTTGTCGAAAAAACGATCCGGACAGGCTGTCCGCTGCTCGTGACGATTTCCGCGCCGACCAGCCTGGCGGTCGAGCGCGCTGCGGCGCACGGGCTGACGCTGGTGGCACTGGCGCGCGCCGATGCCATGCTCGTTATCAACGATCCGCACGCGATGTTTGCTGAAGCGCAGCCCGCCGGTTTTAGCGTTGCCTGACGACGGTCTCGGGCATCCTGAGCCAGATGATTGCCGCCGCCAGAAAGCTGATCGACGCGAGACTCATTACCGGTGCGCGGCCGAACGCGTCGGCCAGCGGGGCCGTAATCAGCGGTGCGGTCATGCTTATCACCCGGCCCCAATTGAAGATCGATGCCGCTGTCGATCGCAAATGCGGCGGATAGAGTTCGGATAGCCACGGCCCCCATATCGCGCTGCACGACAGCATCACGCCATATGTGAAACCGGTCAGTTCGAGCAGGCCAATCGGCATCGGCACGAACAGATAGACCGGAATGATCGCGGCAGCTGCAACGAACCCCCACGCTGCATTACGGCGGCCGAAACGGTCACTGATAAAGCCCCAGGCAAGTCCACCAAGCGCAGCCCCGATAAACTGCCACCCGAGCACATCGCCGACGACGGTATCCGGGATCGCGCGGTCTTCCTTTAGATACGTCGTCGCCCAGCCGGTAAACGCTTGATAGGCGAAGAAATTGAGGCCCGTCATCGTTGCCAGCAGGATCGTCTGCTTGGCGACGCCCGGTTTGAACAATTCGGTAATCGGCAGCTTCGTTTTGGCGACGGCTTCGTCATCGCTCGCGCCGTCCATCGGAATGAAGCGCCGGTCGTCGGGGATCACGAGAAACGCAAACACGGCAATGGCGACGGGAACGCCGCCGGCCCAAAGCAAAATCTGCCAGTCATAGCCCGCCTTGAACGCAGCCGCAGACATGAAGCCGAGCGCTGCGACGGCAAGATTGTATGTGCCGAGCACGAACCCCGCGATCAGGCCGCGAACGTCGCGCGCGAACAATCCCGAATAAATGCCGACCGCGATGGGAAACATCGATCCCATGAAAAAGCCGAGCCCGATCCGCTGGATCATCAGCCCGGTATAATTCGTGATGACGAGCGCACCGAGCAAGCCGAAACCATAGCCGAACATCGTGATGACCAGCGCATTGCGTCGCCCGATCTTGTCCGCGACTTGCCCCATGACCACGGCACCCACGATCGCGCCGATCGATTGCAGCGTGTAAGCGGAGCCCGCCTGAAAATCGGTCAGGCCCAGGCTTTCCTTGATATAAGGCCGCAATATGTCGACGGTGTTCCACGACCAGGCATAGAAGAAATAGGCAACCAGCAGGAACGCCAGCGCGCCGAAGCGCCGTCCCTGGCCGAATTCCTGTGCCCTGATCATGCTGATGCCTTTTCGTGACCGGGCAGCAGATCGACGCCGAGTTGCCCGATCAGATCGATCATATCGATGAACACCCAGTTTTCGACCAGCATGTCGTCCTCGCGCCGCCAGAAATCCATGATCCGCTGCGTTATGCGTTTGCCGGTCGCCGGGATACCCAGCCAATCGTCACCGAGATGCGTGGCATTCAGGCTGGGCCAGCCCGTCGACGCCACATAGTGCCCGTCACCGATCCGGCACTTGTGATTGCCGCCGATGCGATCGGGAAAGGCGTTCAGGAACGGCCCCTGATGCGCGCGTTCGTAATCGGCATGGCCGCGCGCGCTGCCGATACCGCCGGGGCCATACCACTGGAATTGCGGTGTCCAGAATCGCGTCATGCCCATGCTCGACAGCGATTTGCGATCATAGGACATGAGGCCAGCGATCATGGCTTCGACAAGCTTCAGGCTTTCGAGCGATGCCGCGGGGTCCGCAGCGCCGAGCGTCAGACCATCCTGCGTCGCCGGCGCCGGCGACCAGCTTTCGCCCAATTGCGGCCGCAGGGGCCATTGCCCGGTTTCGATCATCAAGCGCGCCAGATCGAGCAGGACATAGCTTTCGACGACCTGATCACTGACCACCCGGTCGAACCAGGCATAGCGCATGAAATGCGGGCGCCCGCTGGGGATGATGCCGAACAGCGCATTCTGAAAATGGCCGACAAAATAGCCCGTCGTTGCAAACCAGTCGCCCGCATTGAACTGCCCGCTGATCAGGATGTCGGTGCGGCGTTCGAGATCGGGGAATGCATGCACAAGCGGCTGCCAGAAACGCGCGATGATGGCGTCCGTTCCAGTGCAATGATCGACGGGCCCACCGGCATTGAAATTGCAATCTTTTGCGTAAAGCTGTTCGGTCAGCGCTGCATGGTCTCTGCCGAGATCGCGGCGGGCATGAATGTGCTGCCAGTATCGGGCTTTATCGAACGTCATCGCGATCCCCTGTCCACGCCAATATTGACTTCGAATGCAATCGCCGTAAACCGTTATTTATGCGGGCGACGCCGCTGGTCTGAGAACGGGGAAAAAGCAGGAAATATATGGCTGATACCCGTGCCGAAGCTGACAGTTGGACCGTCCGCGCGTTCGGCAATCGGGTCGTGCGCTATGGCGGTCTCATCCCCTGCTACAATGCGTTCATCGACTGCCGCACGCCGGGATCGGAAGCCAAGGAAAATTTCACGATCATCGGGCCGGGCGTTTCCGAAAACCCCGATCAGCACGTCCATATCGCCGAGCCGCATGGCTATAACATCGGTGGCGCGCGCCAGCCGCCGGGTTGCGTCAATTCGCAGCACAGCCATGACACGGCCGAGGTATTCGTGGTCCACAGCGGCCATTGGCGCTTCGATCTTGGCGAACATGGCGACGATGCCCGTGTCGAATTGAGCCCCGGCGACGTCATCTCGATCCCGACACGCGTTTTCCGCGGCTTTACAGCAACGGCGCCTGCCGACGATGGTAGCCCGGGCTTTCTCTGGGCCGTGCTCGGCAAGGATGATCCCGGCCGCGTGACATGGGCCCCGCAGGTGTTCGACATGGCAAGGGACTACGGCCTTGTGCTGCTCGAGAATGGCTCGCTGATCGATACCGCGGCCGGTGGCGTCGTTCCGCCCGATGCACAGCCGATGAGGCCGACATCGCGCGCCGATGCCGACGCCTTAGGCCGGTTGAGCACTGATGAGGCAGAGCGTATCGTCTGGCGGCATACAGGCGCGGACGGCACCAATGTGACGGCGATCTTCGGCGACAGCGGTTCATTTAATTGGGATCACGGCTTTCATCTCGACCGTATCGACATCGCGGCGGGCGAAACGTTCGAATGGGACGGCGCGGACAGCAAGGAAGTCTTGTTCGTGCATCGCGGCGCGGTCGAAATCATCTGTTGCGATGGCGTGGTAACGCTGGCCGAAGGCGATACGATCAGTCTGCCTGCAGGTTTGCCGCGAATGTTGCGCGCGAAGGCTGGCGCAATTGCATTTCTGGTCCACCAATGACCAGCGTGCCCAATGTCGGCGGCCGCGACATTGCGGAAATATTGACGCCGCAAGGGGCGCGGCGGCAAGCATTTCCCGGATTCGACAGCGATTACAGCGACATCGTCGAT
>JANODH010000119.1:0-1846 GCA_031412595.1 Sphingomonas sp.
CCGGCATGGCCAAGGGCGACATTCTTGGTTGCTTTGGCCTGACCGAGCCCGATGCAGGGTCCGATCCGGCGGGCATGAAAACGCGCGCAATTGCAGCCGATGGCGGATACCGCCTCTCGGGCAGCAAAATGTGGATAACCAATTCGCCGATCGCCGATCTCGCCATCGTGTGGGGCAAGCTCGACGGGCAAATCCGCGGGTTCATCGTCGAGCGCGGCATGGACGGTTTTAGCACGCCTGAAATCCATGGGAAGTTGTCGCTGCGCGCCTCGATCACGGGTGAGATCGTTTGCGACGATGTGTTCATTCCGGAAGAAAATCTGTTGCCCGGTGGGCGCGGGTTGGGCGGACCGTTCGGTTGCCTGAACAAGGCGCGTTATGGGATTGCCTGGGGCACGATGGGCGCGGCCGAGGACTGCTTTGCCCGCGCACGGCAATATACGCTCGAGCGGCATCAGTTCGGGCGTCCGCTGGCGGCGAACCAGATCGTGCAGTTGAAACTCGCCGACATGGAAACCGAAATCGCGCTGGGCCTGCAAGCCGCGCTCGCGGTCGGTCGCAACATCGATGCGGGGACATGGTCGCCCGAACAGATCAGCCTGATCAAGCGCAACAATTGCGGCAAGGCACTCAACATCGCGCGGATGGCGCGCGACATGCACGGCGGCAATGGCATAGCCGACGAATATCATGTCATCCGCCACATGATAAACCTCGAAACCGTGAACACCTATGAAGGCACGCATGACATCCATGCGCTGATTCTGGGCCGCGCGATCACGGGCATTCAGGCATTTTCAGCCGTGAATGCGGCCTGACCTTTTAGTTTTTCGACCGCTCGATGGTGATCGTGCCGGTGCTCTTGCCACTCGCCGCCGGTGACATGGCAATCGTGAAAGGCTTGCCTTCGGTGGTCGTCCCCGACAGGCTCATGCCTTCGGCCGTGGCGATGACGCCTTTTTCGGCAAAGCGGTCAAGAAACCATTTCTGCACGGTCGAAGCATCGGCGGGCGCGTCGAATGTCATGTCGAAGCCTTTACCCTGACCGCCGACATTGACGGCCGTGACCGACGCGCCGGGAAAAAGCGAGACGCCGCTGATGTCGACCTTGCCACCGCCCATCACCCCGCTGGGTACGCGGATATTGGCATCGAAGCCGGGCAGATTGATCGAAACATTGCCGCCATCATCGGCCGACCGCTTTATCGCAATGACGGGATCAGTGGCGTTGCGGTTCGCATTGTCGCCCATTTCGCCGCAGGCGGCGAGCGCCAGCATCGGCAATGTGACAGTGGCCAATTGCATAAACTTACCGGTCATCCAAACCTCCATCGGTGTGTTACTCCACTAATACGATAGAAGGTTCGCCGCAGCAAGGACATATCATTGCCGCAACGCAGCAATTGCGCTAATAGCGCACCATGCTTAATCTATCCGGCATCACAGTGCGCCTCGGCGGGCGGACGATCCTCGACCGTGCGACCGCGGCGCTGCCACCACGCAGCCGCGTCGGGCTGATCGGGCGCAATGGGGCTGGCAAGACGACGCTGATGAAAGTTATCGCCGGTTTGGGCGAATCCGACGAAGGTTCGGTCGAAATGCCGAAGGCAGCGCGGATCGGCTACATCGCGCAGGAAGCCCCATCGGGGCAGACGACGCCATTCGAAGAAGTGCTTGCTGCCGACGTCGAACGCGCGGCGCTGCTAGCCGAGGAAGAGCATACACAAGACCATCACCGGATCAGCGAAATCCATGAGCGGCTGATCGCAATCGATGCGCATGCCGCCCCCGCTCGCGCGTCGCGAATCCTCGTGGGCCTCGGCTTCGACGAAGACATGCAGCACCG
>JANODH010000120.1:0-2657 GCA_031412595.1 Sphingomonas sp.
GTACCACGCGGACATGCGCAGCGCAGCCCGGAGTCACTTTGGCTTTGGCGGTAACCTTGCAATTATGGCGGTCCGTTCGGCGGCCGCTGCCGAACGCGCAGGCTTGCGAGAAAATGATTCGATCGTCGCGGTGAATGGGGTCGCGACCGAAGTAATTTTATCAGAACAGCCCAGTCTCACGTCGCTTATTGCTGCAGATCGCCTGATCGCTTCATTTTCGCCCATGGAGCCGATTGTCTTCACGGTGAATCGGCAAGACCAGATACGCACTATTGCTGTTCAGCCAGAGCCGAAGTGTCGCGTGCGGTTCGAACTGATCGTCTCGCCACGCTTCGACGTGTCGGCTGATGGCGAAATGGTCCAGATAAGCTCACGGTTTTTCGCGACGCTGAGTGATTCTGAGCTCGCGGCATTGTTGGCTCACGAGCTCGCGCACAATATTCTCGAACACCCGCAACGACTGGCGGCGAGGGGGGTGAGCCGCGGTATGTTGGCCGGCTTGGGGCGTAACGTACCATATTACAGGCAAACTGAAACACAAGCCGACATCCTAAGCGTCGCGCTTTTGGTCAACGCCGGTTATCCGGCCCACAATGCAACAAGGTTTTGGGCGGGCGCTGGCCGTGTCATTTTTGGGGGCGCTTTCAAGAGCCGGTCGCACCCGTCGTGGAAGGACCGGGCAGCAACCACTGCGAAGGAAGCCGAGCGATTGGCCAGGGAAGTCAAACGGCCGATCATCCCAGAAATTTTATCGTCACGCGAAAACGCCCTCGACGGCAATTGGCAAGCCATCCTTGTACGGGCAAATTAACGGAGCAGCTTGATCCGTCGGCAACTGATCGACATGTCCGTATCGGCCGAGCAGTCCTGCGTTATTTACCTCAGGCATCGAGGGCAATATAGGTTATCAAAGAAAAGGCATCGAATGACATTTACGCCCCCACTCGCTGAGCAGAAGTTCGTTCTTGAAACAGTCGCAAAAATTGGTGAACTCGGTGTCGACAGCGACATCATCGATGCAATCCTCGAAGGAGCCGGCGCATTTGCCGAGGGTGAATTTGCGCCGCTGAATCGGCTTGGCGATACAGAGGGTGCACGCTGGGCTAACGGAACGGTTACGATGCCCGCCGGATTCAAAGCCGCCTACCGGGCTTACATCGATGGCGGCTGGGGCACGCTCGACGGGCCGGAAGCCTTCGGCGGGCAAGGCCTGCCGTTTAGCCTTGCAACAGTTGTTCTCGAAGATCTCGGTACTGCCAACATGGCACTGAACTTGTGCCCGATGCTCACGGTTGGTGCGATCGAAGCGATCCATACGCATGGGTCGGACGAACAGCGTGCGATGTATTTGCCCAAGCTGATAAGCGGGGAATGGACAGGCACCATGAATCTGACTGAGCCGCAAGCCGGATCGGACGTTGGGGCCCTGCGCACGACGGCTATTCCAAGGGCCGATGGCAGTTTCAGCATCAAGGGCACCAAAATTTATATCACGTTCGGCGATCATGATCTGACTGATAATATCGTGCATCTTGTCCTTGCACGAACTCCGGGAGCACCGGCAGGAACGAAAGGGATATCGCTGTTTCTCGTGCCCAAGTTTCGGTCCGCGACGGATGGCCGTTTCACGCAGGCCAATGATGTCCGCTGTGTCTCGATCGAGCATAAACTGGGCATCAATGCCTCGCCAACGTGCGTTCTCTCCTACGGCGACAATGACGATTGTCAGGGCTGGCTGATCGGTCCCGAAATGGGCGGGATTCGCGCTATGTTCACAATGATGAACAATGCACGATTGAATGTCGGGCTGCAGGGCGTGCAGATCGGCGAGCGCGCAACGCAAGCAGCGGTTGCCTATGCCAAAGACCGCATACAAGGCGGGTCTGCAATCATCGAGCACCCCGACGTCCGCCGGATGCTGCTGCGCATGAAGGCGCTGACGCAAGCAGCGCGCGCGCTGGTTTATTCGGCGGCCGGCTATGTGGACCGCGCAAACGCTGGCGAAGACGGCGCGAAAGCGCGCGTCGACTTACTGACTCCATTGGCAAAAGCGTACGGAACCGATGTCGGCTGCGAAATCGCAAGCCTTGGTGTCCAGATCCACGGCGGTATGGGCTTTGTCGAGGATACAGGTGCGGCGCAACATTATCGCGATGTTCGCATCGCTCCGATATATGAAGGCACGAATGGTATCCAGGCTGCCGATCTCGTCGGTCGCAAATTGACTGGCGACGAGGGTGCAGCGCTTCGTGCCCTAATGACCGAAGTGAGAACCGACGGAGCCGGCGAGGGAGCTTTGATGCATCTCGTCGATGCAGTCGAGCACGCGACAGAATACCTCTTGAAGGCTTCGATGGAAGACCGACTGGCGGGGAGCTATCCATTTCTGGACATGGTCTCCGTAATGACTTGTGGCGGCCTGATGGCTCGGCAAGGCAAAACCGCAAATTCGGACAGCGCGTTTGACAAAGCAAAGCGCGTGACGGTTCGTTATTATCTCGATCACCTCGTGCCCGAAGCGCTCGGCAAAGCTGCCGCAGCAACGGGAGGCGCAGATATTCTGTATTCATTAACTGCAGAAGAATTGGCGGCTTGAGCGGTGCGCTATCAGCTTCGGGCCATTTGGTATTTCGCCTAAGATAACCGTCGCCTCAGAC
>JANODH010000121.1:0-8869 GCA_031412595.1 Sphingomonas sp.
TGACGAAGTCATCGCCACTGTCGTGCTCGAAAAAGTTCAGGGCGCGCGTGCGTTTTATCAAACTCTCATTAAACGCGGCGAGGATGTTCTTGCCGAAGTGCAGTCGAGTTGGTGCTGCGTCGATGCGCAAACCCTCCGGCCCGCACGAATCGCCAAAGATATTTCCGATCACTTTTTCGGGCAGGCTCAAGCCGACTAGCGGCCCTTGAAAAGCCCGCCGAGCAGCCCGCGCAACAATTGGCTGCCAAGCGTGCCCGCCACCTGACGTCCGACCGAGCTGGCCACTGAGGTGGCCGCCGTGCGCATCATTTTGTCAGCCAAAGTGGGCTTTGCGGCCTCGCGCGCCGCTGCCGCGGCCGCTTTAGTTTCGGCGGCGTCCACTCTTGCGGCTTCCCGCGCCGCGATTGCATTGGCCTGCGCAAGCGCTTTGGCCGTTTGCGCATCCAACTTGGCCTGCAACGCCGCTGCCTTGGCGGCTTCCCCTTCTGCTTTAGCGGCGGCCGCCGCCGCAACGGCTTCGCCCGACTTTGCAGACAGGATTTCTTCCGCCGATTCGCGATCGATCAGCACGTCATATTTGTCGCCGATTGCATCGGTCGCGATCATGACGCCGCGTTCCTTGGCATCGAGCGGCCCGACGCGTGACGCCGGCGCTTTTATCAGCGTGCGCTCGACTGGCGATGGCGAACCATCGGCCTGAAGCAGCGAAACCAGCGCTTCGCCGATCCGAAGCTCCGTAATCGCAGTGGCAACATCAACACCGGGATTGGCACGAAATGTTTCGGCGGCAGCCCGCACTGCCGCTTGATCGCGCGGCGTGAATGCATTCAACTTATGCTGGACGCGATTGTTAAGCTGGCCCGCCACAGTGTCGGGAATGTCGATCGGATTTTGCGTGATGAAATAGATGCCGACGCCTTTCGAACGGATCAGACGGACAACTTGTTCGACCTTTTCGATCAGCGCCTTGGGCGCATCGTTGAACAGCAAGTGCGCTTCATCGAAAAAGAAGCACAGGATCGGCTTTTCCGGATCGCCGATTTCGGGCAGATTTTCGAACAATTCGGAAAGCAGCCAGAGCAGGAACGTCGAATAAAGTTTCGGACTCGCCATCAACTTGTCGGCGGCGAGGATATTGACCACCCCGCGTCCGCTATCGTCGCACTTGATGAAATCCATCATGTCGAGCGCGGGTTCGCCGAAGAAATTTTCGCCGCCCTGGCTGCGCAGCTGCAACAACGATCGCTGGATCGACCCCACCGATTGTTTGGAGATATTGCCGTATGTGACCGTCAACTCGTCGGCTCGCTCGGCACAACTGACCAGCATCGCCTGCAAATCGTCAAGGTCGAGCAGCAGCAGCCCGTCCTTGTCTGCAACGTGGAAGGCAATCGTCAACACGCCTTCCTGAACGTCGTTCAAATCCATAAGGCGCCCGAGCAGCAGCGGGCCCATTTCGGAAACCGTGGTGCGGATCGGGTGCCCGGTTTCACCGAACAGGTCCCAGAATTGTGTCGGGCAGTCTTTATACGCCCAATCGCTCTGTCCAATTTCAGCCGCGCGCGATGCGAATATTTCATGGAGTTTGCCAGTCGCAGATCCAGCCATTGCCATGCCGGCCAGATCGCCTTTCACGTCGGCGACAAAGCACGGCACACCGTGGGCCGAAAAGCCCTCCACGATTCCCTGAAGCGTTACCGTCTTCCCGGTGCCCGTCGCACCGGCGATCAAGCCGTGCCGGTTCGCGCGCTTCAGGTTAATGCACTGGCGCGCACCACTATCGGCTGTTCCGATGAAAATACCTTCTTCCGCCATATGCTCGACCCTCCGCCGTCGCTCAATCGACTAGCGGAAGATACCGAGACTCGAAAGAGGCGCAATCGTGGCTATTTTGCCTTGAGCTTCAGCGGAACATAGACACCGCGGCCAGCGCCACGTTGGACTTGCACGAGAACACTACCGCGACCTGCCGATCGCGCAGCGGCAACAGCCGCGGCTACGTCCGCCGAATTGGCAACCGGCGCCTGATTGACCGACGTGATGATGTCGCCGCGCTGAACACCCTTACCAGCCGCATCGCTCGATGGATCGACAGCACCGATAACAACCCCACGCGTGCCCAGCGGCACATTCAGCGATCGTGCAATGTCAGGCGTGAGACCTTGCACGGCAAGCCCAAGCGCTTCACGTGCTGCGTTGCCGGTCGAGCGCGCGTCTTCATCGCCAAGACCGCCACCGGTTTCGGTATTCACCACAGCGGCAAGCTGCTCGTCGGTCGGGCGCTCGGCAAGCGTCGCAACCACAGTCATGCGCTTGCCCGCACGAACGAGTTCGATCGGGATGCGCGATCCGATTGGTAGACGCGCGACGATATATGACAGCGTCTCGTCGGGCGTTACGTCGCGGTTATTCACCTTGACGATCACATCACCCTGCTGGATGCCCGCCTTTGCCGCACCCTGCCCGGGCTCAACGCGCCCAACCAGTTCGCCGCGGTTCTTGGCAAGGCCGAGTGCATCCGCCGAATCGGCATCCAGCGGCTGAATCTGCACACCGAGGTAGCCACGCTTTACGCGCGCGCCACCGCGCAGCGTATCTACAATCGGCTTGGCCTGCTCAGCAGGAATGGCAAAGCCGATGCCGACATTGCCGCCAGTGGGTGAAAAGATGGCTGAGTTGATACCGATGACATTGCCGTTCAGGTCGAACATCGGCCCGCCTGAATTGCCGCGATTGATCGCAGCATCGGTCTGAATATAGCGATCATACGGGCCAGCCCCGATATTGCGCTGCAACGCCGAAACGATACCTGCCGTGACCGAGCCACCAAGACCGAACGGATTCCCGATCGCGACGATCCAGTCCCCGACACGCGTCTGCGACGAATCGCCGAATTTCACGAATGGCAAACCGCGCGCTTCGATTTTCAAAACCGCGAGGTCTGACGAAGCATCCTTGCCGATAAGCTTGGCGGCGTATTCCTTGCGGTCCGGCATGATGACAGTGATCGAACCAACTGAATTGCCACCCGGCTGTCCGCCTGACACGACATGACTATTCGTAACGATGTAGCCATCTTCGGATATGATGAAACCGGAGCCGAGTGAAGTTGCCTCGCGCGTGACGGGTCGCCCACCATTGCCGCCACGCGATCCACCGAACAAATCGCCGAACGGTGTCCCTGAAAACGGATTTTGCGGAACTTCGACTTGTTGTGTCGTCGAAATATTGACAACTGCCGGCTGAAGCTTGGCGGCGAGATCGGCAAAGCTGAGCGGTGCACCCGGCCGTGGCACCCCTGCCGCTATAGTGCCGGGCTCATTCTGAGCAACCTGCGCACTTGACGGTGACTGTAGCGCGACCGTTGCAGCGGTGCCGCCGAGCAAAAGAGCAGTGGTAATCGCATAGGCATAACGCACGGACGCTTATCCTCTTATAAAAAACGGTATCGGCACGATCATGCTTGCGAGCGGCTGAACAGGGTTTGAATGACCCGCGTTAACGCCGCCCCCTGAATTCGCGCAGATAATCGTTGTTCGGCGACAGGATAATCGATGACTGTCCAGTCGCGGTGTTGCCATTAACGCCGAAAGTCGTTTCATAGCTCTTCATGGCCCGATAAAAATCGTAAAAGTCCGAGTCTTTACCAAACGCCCCGGCGTAAATTCCCGCGGCTTGCGCATCGGCATCGGCACGAACGATTTGCGCCCGCTTCAAACCTTGCGCTTCGATCGTCAATGCTTCCTGCTCACGCGCCGTCCGCATCCGCTCATAGGCAGATTCAAGCGGCGTTCCTTCCGGCAAATCGGCTTTCTTGATCCGGACATCGACGATTTCAGCACCATATTGCCGCGCCACACGGTCGAGACCGATACGGATATTATCCATGACGGCGCCACGTTCGGGGCTGAGCAGCGCCGCAAACGGACGCTTGCCGAGTTCGTTGCGGAGCGCCGATCCGAGAATTGGCCGCAGCGCGTCGGCGACATTATTCTCAGTCCGCGCCGTGATCACCATCTTTAGCGGGTCCACAATCCGAAACCGGGCAAACGCATCGATGTTCAACCGCAGTTGATCAGTCGAAAGAACCTGTTGGCGCTCCATATCGACATCGCGAACGCGCTTGTCGATCCAGACAACTTGTTCGATCCCGGGCATCACCGCGACCAGGCCCGCGCCCGTGCGCCCGAAGACTTCACCTGCTTTATACCGATTGATCGTCCGCACCGGCTCGCCGAAGCGCAAGACAACGCCCTGACGCGTCTCCGGCACGACATAAAATGTGCTTGTGATCAGGATCAGCAGCGCGATTACGGCAAGGCCCCAAAACATCGGATTGCGCGAAAGTCGCGCCCAATCGATCATTGCCCCGCTCCTGTGGTTTGCGCCGCTGGCGGCGTCGGCCGCGTGCCTTGCAATGGCAAATACGGCGTTACGCCCGGCTCGACGATTGTTTTGTCGACTTTCGCCAACACGCGCTCCATCGTTTCGTAATACATGCGACGTCGGGTAACTTCGGGCGATGCTTTATATTGCACGTAAACCCGGTCGAACGCTGCGGCTTCGCCACCGGCTTTAGCGACAATCTGCTGCGCATAGGCATTAGCCTGGTTGACGTCGGTTTGCGCTTTTTGCTGCGCCGCGCTGACGCGCTTGAACGCTTCGTTGACAGCTTCGGGCGGATCGGCACGCTTGATCGCGATCCCCTGAATCTTCACGCCCGACCGATATCTGTCAAGCAGCGCTTGCATCCGCTGAGTCACTTCAGCTTCGATGCCGGTACGGCCCGAACCGATCGCGTCGTTCAGCGAAACATTGGCAATCGCGGCCCGCATCGCGCTTTCGGCGACTGCTTCGATTGTCTGCTCGGGCTGGGCAAGCTGAAACAGATAAAGCTCGGGGTCCTTGATGTTCCATCGGATGGAATAGTCGAGGTCGATGATATTCTCGTCACGCGTCAATACCAGCTTTTCTCCAGCACCGTTGGGAATATCGACACTGCGGATGTTCTGAACGTCAACAGTCTGCACGCGGTCGATGGGCGCAGGCAAAGTCATCGTGAAGCCCGGATCCAGTGTGTGCGAATATTTGCCCAGACGCGTGACGACACCACGCTCCTGCGGATCAACGAAATGTGAACTTGTAAACACGACCCATGCGCCGACGAGCGCAAGAGCGCCGTAGCCCCATAATTTGGGCGAGCCGCTCGGTAGGTCGCCGCCAAAGCGCCCTTTGGCCTGGCCGAGCAATTGATCGAGTGCGGATGCACCGCGCCCGCCATTGCCTTTACCACCGCCCGCAGGGGGGAAGCTCCACGGATTGCGCGGACCGCCGCCTTTGCCGCCACCGGACCCATCGCCGCCGCCGCTTCCGCCGCCACTGCGCCCGCCGCCACCATTGCCCCAGGGACCATTCTCATTCAGCAAAGCAATCATGCTCCGCCATCCACGCATCGTGCTCATATTACCTTTATAAGAGGCGTTTTGCGGATTTACAGTGGGCGATCTGCATTCGCAGTGTCTATGGCACATTTATGACCGAGATTTCCCAGCTTGTTGCCGCAATTGCCACGGTTGACGCCGCCAAGGGCCGCGCAGCGTCGCCGCGTTTTGCCGAGGGGCGAGCAAACCTTGTCCTCGATGTGACCGGACTCAGTGCCGCCGCACGCAACAAGCTAGAGTCGGATGTCAAAGCCGCCCTATTGCGCGTCCCTGGTATCGAAACAGTGCGCATCGCGCTGACAGCGGAGCGAATGGGCCGGCGCCTGATTGCTGTTGGTAGCGGCAAAGGCGGCGTGGGAAAATCGACCTTGTCGGCGAACCTTGCCATTGCTTTATCGCAACTCGGGCTGCGAGTGGGCCTGATCGATGCCGATATCTATGGCCCGTCGCAGCCCAAGCTCATGGGCACCGAAGGCTTGCGACCAACGGCAAAAGACAAGCAGCTCGACCCTGTGTCGACGCGATTCGGCGTGCCCATGCTATCGATTGGCCACCTCGTTAAGCCGGGGCAAGCGGTCGCATGGCGCGGGCCGATGGCGGGCAATGCGCTCAGTCAGCTGATCGATGCCGACTGGGCCGATGCGGACATTCTGATTGTTGATTTGCCGCCGGGTACGGGCGACGTGCAATTGTCGATGATTGCCAAGCATAAGCCAGCAGGCGCAGTGATCGTCTCGACGCCGCAGGACTTAGCGCTAATTGACGCTGCCCGCGCGATCGACTTGTTCGACCAATCAGGCGTGCCGATCATCGGCATTGTCGAGAATATGGCCGGATATCTCTGCCCGCATTGTGGCAAAGCCAGCGACCCGTTCGGCCACGGTGGCGCCGAAGCAGCGGCACGCGCGCTCGACCGACCATTCCTCGGCCGCATTCCGCTCGACATCAAAATCCGCACGGCCAGCGACGCAGGCGAGCCCCCCGCTGCCGGCGACGGCTCCGAAGCCGCAGCCTATCGTGCAATCGCCGCTCAAGTGAAAAACTGGCTCGACCAAGCTTAAGACCGATTGTTGTTGGTAACTTTTCGTTAACCATTTTAATTTACCTTTCGTTAAGAGGTTTACGGCTCTTGATGCCCCAACCAACGAAGGACCAAATCATGCAACCGCTCGTTACGGCTTGCTCGATCGTGCTTGCCATTGGCCTCGTCGGCTGTGCGCAGACACCACCTGCGAAAACAGTGGGTCCAACGGTTGAACTTGCGCCTGCAACCGTGTCAGAAGGCTTGCCGACGGATTGGAAACAAATAGCGACAAGCACCGATCTCGACCGAATCGCACGGATCGGCAACGCCTGGAGCGAAGGTTTGACCGAGGCGCGCGCCCGTCGCCACGGCGCTGAAATCGAAAAAGAGGGGCCGCTTCTCGATCCCAGTGGCGCGCTGCCGCGACCGGCCGTTCCGCCGGGCACATATCGTTGCCGGGTTATCAAGCTAGGCTTCGGTGCTAATGGACGCAGCCGCGCCTATCAGTCGTTCAAACCGTTTACATGCTTTGTTTCGGTCGAGGACCAGTTGCTCGTTTTCATCAAGGCAACCGGAAGCGATCTGCCAGCGGGACGCTTATGGGAAGACGGCGAAACTCGGCTTGTTTTCCTCGGTGCAACAGCGGCTCGATCTGGCGTTCCCGCCCCCGCATACAGCACCCAACCGGCGCGTGACCGTAGTGGTGTTATCGAACGCGTCGGTGATTTCCGCTGGCGTCTGGTGAGCCCGTGGCAGTCGAAGGATGCGCGCATCGAAGTCATGGAACTGGTGCCCGATACGCCGCCGGCAACACCTGCACCGCCCCCCGCTGGCCAGTAAGAAAGCAAGCCGTCTAACGGTTTTGCAAGCGCACGCCTTGAAATCGGCAGACGATGTGACCACGTCGCGGGGGTCAGGCCGGGCCCCTCTGATCGTTGCCGCGCAGCGATGATGTCGGACTGCAAAACCAGAGGAGTTCATGATGACCAATGCTGCCGTAGGAATGCCCTGCCCTGTCTGCAAAGTCGCACTGACCATGAGTGAGCGCCAAGGGGTCGAAATCGATTATTGCCCGCAATGCCGCGGCGTCTGGCTCGACCGGGGCGAGCTGGACAAAATTATCGAACGCAGCGTGAATGAGAATGCGCCACCGCCGGTCACCGCGCCCCCACTGCCTCCGCAGGGGCAAAGTTATGCCAACCCCGGCTATGGCTATGCGCAGCCGCCCAAATACCCTTATGGCAAGCGCAAGAAGTCGTTTCTCGAAGACTTGTTCGACTGATCAGGCGGTTGGCAGGTAAAGCTCGCCACCCTTCTCTTTGAACGTTTCGCTCATCGCAGCCATCCCGGCTTCGGCGTCAGCGGCTGCGATGAACGTCTCGGCACCCGCATTTTGCTTTGCGGCAAAGTCGCGCACTTCCTGGCTGATTTTCATCGAGCAGAACTTAGGTCCGCACATGCTGCAGAAATGTGCTGTCTTGGCACCTTCGGCTGGCAGCGTCTGGTCGTGATACTGCTCTGCCGTGTCAGGATCGAGGCTCAGGTTGAACTGGTCACGCCAGCGGAATTCGAAGCGCGCGCGTGACAGCGCATCATCGCGCATCTGCGCGGCTGGATGCCCCTTCGCCAAATCGGCTGCATGCGCGGCGAGCTTGTATGTCACGACGCCGACTTTCACGTCATCACGATCAGGGAGGCCCAGATGCTCCTTCGGCGTCACATAGCAAAGCATTGCGCAGCCGAACCAGCCGATCATTGCTGCGCCAATGCCACTTGTGATGTGGTCATAACCCGGTGCGATGTCAGTCGTGAGCGGCCCGAGCGTATAGAACGGAGCCTCGCCGCACGATTCGAGCTGCTTTTCCATATTGACCTTGATCTTGTGCATGGGAACGTGCCCAGGCCCTTCGATCATGACCTGAATATCGTGCTTCCAGGCGATCTTGGTGAGTTCGCCGAGCGTATAGAGTTCGGCAAATTGCGCTTCGTCATTGGCATCGGCGATCGAGCCGGGACGCAGACCGTCGCCGAGGCTGAAGGCGATGTCGTAGGCCTTCATGATATCGCAAATGTCTTCAAAATGTTCGTAGAGGAACGACTCCTTGTGGTGGAACAGGCACCATTTCGCCATGATCGAGCCGCCGCGGCTGACGATGCCGGTCACGCGTTTGGCGGCGAGGGGCACGTAGGCGAGGCGGACGCCGGCGTGGATCGTGAAATAATCGACGCCCTGTTCGGCTTGTTCGATGAGCGTGTCGCGGAAGATTTCCCACGTCAGGTCTTCGGCGACGCCACCGACTTTTTCCAAAGCCTGATAGATTGGGACGGTGCCGATGGGGACAGGCGAATTGCGGACGATCCATTCGCGCGTGTCGTGGATGTTGCGGCCGGTCGACAGGTCCAT
>JANODH010000122.1:0-5525 GCA_031412595.1 Sphingomonas sp.
TCGAGCCGCTTCGTCACCGGCCAGCCGCGCCATTCCTCGGCGGCCTTTTCGGATGCCGCATCGGTACCGCGATATTTCTCTGCAAGGGCGACAAGCCGTTCAGTCGGCGTTTCATTATCATTTTGCGCTCGGCGATTGAGAATGACGTCTTCGCATGCCTCGCGCAGAACGGGGTCGATCGCGTCATAAATGTCGAGTTGGCCGGCATTGACGATCGCCATATCAAGGCCAGCGGGGATCGCGTGGTAGAGAAACACCGAATGCATTGCGCGACGGACGGGTTCGTTGCCGCGGAATGAGAACGAAAGATTCGACAGCCCACCCGAAAAATGGACGTGCGGGCACCGCTTCTTGATCTCGCGCACGCCTTCGATAAAGTCGACGGCGTAATTGTTATGCTCTTCGATGCCTGTCGCCACGGCAAAGATGTTGGGATCGAAAATGATATCTTCGGGCGGAAAGCCGATGCCCATCAGGAGATTATACGCGCGCTCGCAGATTTCGATCTTGCGCTGTTCGGTGTCGGCCTGACCCTTTTCGTCGAACGCCATGACGACGACCGACGCGCCGTAATTTATGCATTTGCGCGCTTGCTCGAGGAACGGCGCTTCGCCTTCCTTCATGCTGATCGAATTGACGATCGGTTTGCCGCTGACGCACTTCAGACCGGCTTCGATCACCGACCATTTCGATGAGTCGATCATGAACGGCACGCGCGCAATATCGGGTTCGGCGGCGATCAGTTTGACGAAGGTTTCCATGGCCACAAGACTGTCGAGCAGCCCTTCGTCCATGTTGATGTCGATGATCTGCGCGCCGTTTTCGACTTGCTGGCGCGCGACTTCGACGGCCGCCGGATAATCGCCTGCCATGATGAGCTTCTTGAACGCAGCCGAACCAGTGACGTTGGTGCGCTCGCCGATATTGACGAAAAGAGGAACAGGCGTTGTCATCGGATTCCGTTCAGGCAGCCGCCAGTGTCATTGGTTCGAGGCCGGCCAGCCGTGTCGCGACGGGCGGGCGCGTCACAGTGCGCGCGGGCAATCCGGCGACGGCTTTGGCCATGGCCGCGATATGCGCCGGCGTCGATCCGCAGCAACCGCCGAGAATATTGACTTGCCCAGCGTCGGCCCATTCCTTGACCAATGCTGCGGTCTCATGCGGCAGCTCGTCATATTCGCCCAAATCATTTGGGAGGCCCGCATTCGGATACACCATGATCAGTGTGTCGGCGATCGCGCTCAGCACTTTAACATGGGGGCGCAATTGCTGCGCGCCGAACGAACAATTGAGACCGATCGTCAGCGGTTTGGCGTGGCGCACGGCATACCAGAACGCCTCGACCGTATGGCCCGACAGATTCCGCCCCGAAAGGTCGGTCAGCGTCATCGAAATCATCATTGGGATGTCACGGCCGAACGCGTCCTGCGCTTCGAGGACGGCCATCACGCCTGCTTTTGCATTCAGTGTGTCGAACACGGTTTCGATCAGGATGAAGTCGACGCCGCCTTCGATCAGGGCATCGACTTGTTCGCGATACACGTCTTTCAGATAGTCGAAGTCGATTTCGCGAAAACCGGGATCATTGACGTCGGGGCTGAGCGACAGTGTCTTGTTCGTTGGCCCGATCGCGCCTGCCACGAAACGCGGACGACCGTCTTTCGCTTGATACTCGTCGGCTGCTATCCGGGCGATCTGCGCCGACGCAACATTGATTTCGCGCACCAGATGTTCGGCGGCATAATCGGCCTGACTGATCCGGTTCGCGCTGAAGGTGTTGGTCGACACGATGTCGGATCCGGCTTCCAGATAAGCCCGCGTAATCGTGTCGGGAACATCCGGCCGCGTCAGTGCCAAAATATCGTTGTTGCCCTTGGCGTCCTTCGCCAGCGCCAGATCGCCCATATAGTCGGCCTCGGCAAGCTTCCAGTTCTGGATCTCGGTCCCGAAGGCACCGTCAGTCAGCAGGATCCGCGTCGAGGCGGCTTCGAGAAAGCGGTCGCGGACAGTCATGCGGCTTTCTCCAGCGCGGATGCCTGCGGCCGGAGCCCGAGCAGATGGCAGATCGCGTAGCTGAGTTCGGAGCGATTGAGCGTGTAGAAATGAAATTGCTTGACGCCGCCTGCATACAAACGACGGCAGAGTTCGGCGGCGACGGTTGCGGCGACGAGCTGGCGCGCCTGTGGGTGATCGTCGAGCCCTTCGAACAGGCGCCCCATCCACGCCGGAACCGACGTGCCGGTCATTGCCGACATTTTCTTGATCGCGGCAAAGCTGGAGACAGGCATGATCCCGGGCACGATTTCGGTATCGATGCCGCTTGCTGCGGCGGCATCGCGGAACCGGAAGAAGGTTTCAGGTTCGAAGAAGAACTGGCTGATGCCGCGTGATGCGCCGGCGTCCAGTTTGCGTTTGAAATTGTCGAGGTCCGATTGCGGGCTCGCTGCATCGGGATGTGTTTCGGGATAGGCACTGACCGAAATCTCGAATGGATGGCGCTTGCGCAGCCCCTCGACGAGTTCGGCTGCCCCGGCATAGCCCTCAGGGTGCGCTTCGAATGATCTGCCTGCAACTGGCGGATCGCCGCGAAGCGCAACGATATGGCGAACACCCGCCTCCCAATAAGCATCGGCGATTTCGTCGATCTCGGCGCAAGTCGCCTCGACGCAGGTCAGGTGCGCGGCCGCCGGTATCGATGTCTCGCGGGCAATGCGGGCAACGGTATTGTGCGTGCGTTCGCGCGTCGATCCGCCTGCGCCATAAGTCACCGAAACGAAGCGCGGCCCGAGCGGGCTCAGCGTTTCGATCGACGACCACAGTGTTGCTTCCATCGCTTCGGATTTCGGCGGGAAGAATTCGAACGATACGTCAGCATCGCCGGCAAGGTCGGCAAACAGCGGTTCGGCAAGCGCACGCCGGGCTTCTTCGAGCTGTGGTAAAGTAAAAGTCATGCAGCAAGCGCCTTGTCGTGGCCCGGACGCACGCCCAGCCAGAGTTTGACCGTCAATTCGCCGCCATCGAGCGTTTCGGTCGTCGTCAGCGTCAAGCCCGCGGCAGCCATCCAACCGGCGATCTGCGTATCCGAAAACCCGAGGCGAGCATGCGCGTCCTGTGTGCGGAGTTCCTCTCGCTCATGCGGTGCGAAGTCGGCGATCAGCAGGCGACCGCCCGGTGCCAGCAGGCGCGCGGCTTCTCCCAGCGCTGCTTCGGGCGCCGGGATAAAGTGAAGTACTTGATGCAAAATGACCGTATCGGCCGATTGATCGCCCAGTGGGAGTGCGCTGATGTCACCCTGCCGCAATTCGCAGCTGTCGACGCCGTCGAGCTTCGTCCGCGCAAGGCGGAGCATCTCAGGGCTGCGGTCGACGCCGATCGCGTGATCGGCGCTGGGCCCGAACAATTCGATCATCCGCCCCGTGCCGGTCCCGATATCGACAAGCCGCCCGATCGACGCCCCGAGCATCGCTCGCATCCTTGCTTCGACAGCGCTTTCGGCGACATGCAGCGAGCGGATCGCATCCCATTGGTCGGCATGCTGGGCAAAATATTGCGCGGCAGCCGAGGCGCGATCGGCGCGCACGGCTGCAAGTCGTGCCGTATCGGCGCGAGTCCAGTGATCGCCTTCATTGGTCGTCGCCGCATCGAGCAATGCAAACAGCGGCACCGTGACCGACGATGGTGCCGGTGCCAGAAAGACCCAGCTTCCTTCCTTGCGGCGCATGGCGATACCCGCATCGACGAGAATGCGGATATGGCGCGAAACACGTGGCTGGCTCTGCCCCAGAACTTGCGCAAGCTCACCCACAGAAAGCTCCATCGCGCGCAGCAAAGCAACAATGCGCAGCCGCGTCGGGTCCGCCAAAGCACGAAAAATGTCGATGACCGCGATCATTAATCGGCATATAAAGAATTCTTTATATGTGGTCAACAGGCGAGTGATGCCGATATTGCCAATCGCTGATCGAGTGTTTAGTTCGCGTCACGGTCGGTAGGATCGAAGATTGACCGCGTATTTTTTCAGGAGGGTTAAGCCAATGAAGAAGACAATTGCACTTGTCACCATCGCTGCAGCAACTTTGGGCCTTGCAGCGTGTAGCCCGAAGGCGGCCAATGAAACGGCCGAAGCGGGAGACGCAATCGCGTCAGACGTAAATGCAACGGCTGCGGGCGCTGTCGAAACGGTTGATGCCGCGACCGAAAACGCGATGGGCGCCATCGAAAGCACAGCGGATGCCGCTGCCAATAATGTCGAGACAGCAGCCGACAAGATGAAGGCTGCTACGGGCGAAGCCATGACCGACACCGGCAACGCCATGAAGGCCGCTGGCGACGACGTTAAGAAATAAGCATTTGCACTCTTGACGAAGGGGCTGCCGGAAATGGTGGCCCCTTTTTTATCGGGTGCGGGGCAGGCATAAGGTGTCGATGCGGTATTCGATTTTGGCATTTATGCTGTCGGCCTGCGGTTCGCCGGGTGCGGATAACGTGAGCGATGTCAGCTGGAGCGAGGCGCAAGCGCTGAATGAAGCCGCCGAGAGGCTCGAGGGGGATGCAGAGGTGCCGGAGGTCGCGAAGAACGGGTCGGCGGGGCGATGAGAGGGTGCAGGAGAACCGCCGGTTTTGGTGGAAAGCGGGCCCTAGCTCTTGGTTTCGAAGACTACGAAGCGCGCCACGCTCGTAGAGCCCATTGCACGAGCAAGCTCTCGGTCGTTGTAACCGGGGAAAGTGCTAAGCCACGCGACAAAGTCGTCGCATCCCTGAGCTTCAAGCGGGAAGACCGCTGTTGGTGCTATGTGGCCGCTGAAAAGGTAATAGACGACATCAGCGCCCCACGGCCGGCTGTCGTCCGTTTGAACTACGACTTTTCGGAGTTCGCCCAGCGGCAGTTTTCTCGTAGTTTCCGAGCCGTCGCTCGTTACGATGCAGTCGTGTGCAAAGCGGACGCTCCACTCGGCCAATGGCGAGTCGCGTCTCTCCCTAAACTTTGCGGTTAGCCACTTGAGCATCGCTCGACGCTACGTTGAAGCCGGTATGTCTGCAATGTTGTCGGGAACGGACATTGAACATTTTGTCGCGTTTAAGAATGGGGCCGGAGGATTGCTCCTCCGGCCCCATTCTTGGTGAGCGACCGACGGCGAAGCCGCCGCTTGTCGTCGGTCGGGATGGCGACGGGTGTCGCCACCCGCCGTCCGTTCTGATTTCGTGTCGGGGCCAGCGTCGCTGACCCCAGTCCGAAATCAGAAATCCATACCGCCCATGCCGCCCATGCCGCCGCCGCCCATGCCGCCGCCCATGGCGGGCTTGTCGTCGGGCATTTCGGCAATTGTGGCTTCGGTCGTGATCAGGAGACCAGCAACGCTTGCCGCATCCTGAAGTGCCGTGCGCACGACCTTGGTCGGGTCGATCACGCCTGCAGTGACGAGGTTTTCATACACATCGGTCGATGCGTTGAAGCCCATCGTTTCGTCACCCTCACGAAGCAGATTGCCCGCAACGACGGCGCCGTCGACGCCTGCGTTCTGCGC
>JANODH010000123.1:0-4984 GCA_031412595.1 Sphingomonas sp.
GTCGAAATGCATGCGATTCAGACCAGCGGCAATTGCATCCGGAATATCTCATCGGACCAATATGCGGGCGCCGCCGCCGACGAAGTGACCGATCCGCGCGTCTGGGCCGAAATGCTTCGTCAATGGTCGAGCTTCCATCCGGAATTCAGCTTCCTCCCGCGCAAATTCAAGATTGCCGTCATCGCGAGCAAGCAAGATCGCGCGGCAATGCGTCTGCACGATATCGGC
Source organism: Sphingomonas sp. (assembly GCA_031412595.1). Classification (GTDB taxonomy): domain Bacteria; phylum Pseudomonadota; class Alphaproteobacteria; order Sphingomonadales; family Sphingomonadaceae; genus Sphingomonas_O. Next base: position 229 of record JANODH010000123.1, read on the forward strand.
ATCGAAATGGTCGAACGCGACGGCGTTCTCGGTGGTCGGGTATTCGTCGGCGGCGGCATGGGCCGGACACCGATGATCGCACCCGAAATTCGCGATTTCGTGACGGCTGACGATCTGCTGAGCTACATCGAAGCCTGCCTGCGGGTTTACAATCGCTACGGTCGGCGCGACAATATTTACAAAGCGCGCATCAAGATCCTGGTGCATGAACTCGGTGCCGACGAATATCGTCGTCAGGTCGAAGAAGAATTTCTCCACGTCAAAACCCTCGGCATCGATCCGCCGCAAGCCGAGTTCGATCGGATCAGTGCTTTCTTTGCACAGCCCGCATTCGAAACCTTGAGTGACGATCTCGACGTGTCCGATCCCGCTTTTGCGGCGTGGGTGGCGCAAAACACGGCAGCGCACAAAGTGCCGGGCTACGTGATCGCGAATATCAGTTTGAAACCGGTCGGCGGCATTCCCGGCGACGCATCGGCGGATCAGATCGATGTCATGGCCGATCTTGCCGAGCGCTACAGCTTCGACGAACTGCGCGTGACGCATTCGCAGAATATTACGCTGCCGCATGTCGCAAAGCGTGATCTCTATACCCTGTGGCAGGCGCTCGTCGAGGCAGATCTGGCGTCAGCAAATCTCGATCTTGTCTCGGACATCATTGCATGTCCCGGGCTCGATTATTGCAGCCTCGCTAATGCGCGATCGATCCCGATTGCACAGAAGATTGCCAAACGGTTCGAAGATGTCGAACGGCAACGCAATATCGGCGAACTCAAAGTCAAGATCAGCGGCTGCATCAATGCGTGTGGCCATCATCATGCCGGACACATCGGCATTCTCGGCGTCGACCGCAAAGGCGTCGAAAATTACCAGCTTTCGCTCGGCGGCTCAGGCGCGGAAGATGTCAGCCTCGCTAAAATCACAGGCCCCGGCTTCGACGAGAATGGCATCGTCGATGCCGTCGAGCGCGTTACTGATAAGTATCTCGACGTCCGTGACGAGGGCGAACGCTTCATCGATACGTATCGCCGCGTCGGCTTCGAACCGTTCAAGGAAGCGATTTATGGATAATTTCCTGAGGTTCCGTTCGGACGACGCGCACGACGAACCAGCGGTCACGCTCGATGCTTTCGTAGCCGGCCAGAGCAATGCAAACGCCGTCCGCATCGAAACCGGTGATGATGCGCGCGAATTGATCCCGCACCTCGATCGGATCGCCTTGATCGAAGTCGCTTTTCCGACATTTCGTGATGGTCGAGGCTATTCGACGGCGCGTATTCTGCGCGAAGCGGGCTACACGGGCGAACTTCGCGCCGAAGGCGATGTTCTCGTCGATCAGCTTGCTTTCATGCGGCGCTGCGGGTTCGATAGTTTTGCACCCGCAAAACCGATCGATCCAGCTGTCGCCGAAGCATGCCTCGCGCGTTATCCGGACGTGTATCAACCCGCCGCTGATGCCGCTGTGCCGGTTTGGAAACTGCGGCATGGGTGAAGCGCTGCGCAACCTTGACCTGATCGATACGACGGCTAAGTTTACACCGCAGTCGGCGGATGCACTAAATGCGCGGTGGGCGGGCGTCGAGACTCAGGACATGCTGCGTGGCCTGTTCGACGAACCACCGTTCGATGATATTGCGCTCGTATCGTCATTTGGCGCCGAGAGCGCGGTTCTGCTTCACATGGTCGCGCAGATCGACAAGTCGGTCCCACTTATATTCGTGAACACGCAAAAAATCTTCGGCGAGACACTGGCCTACCGCGATGAACTCGCCGAGCATCTGGGCTTTACCGATCTGCGCGTTTATCGCCCCGATCCCTATCGGCTTGCACAAAAGGATGCGACCAGCTTGCGCTGGTCTTATGACCCCGATGGCTGCTGCGACCTTCGCAAGGTCGAGCCGCTGCGCCGCGCGCTGGGCGGTTTCGATGCCTGGATTTCAGGTCGCAAGGGATTTCAGGGCAAGGCCCGTGCCGCTCTGCCGCGCTTCGAAGAAGACGAAGGTCGCCTCAAGATCAATCCGCTCGCCGATTGGAACAAAGCGCGGCTCGAGGCTTACTTCGGTGAACATAAACTGCCGCGCCACCCCCTTGAGTCGCAAGGATATCTGTCGATCGGCTGTGCGCCGTGCACATCGAAAGTTCAGCCCGGTGAAGACCCGCGCGCAGGCCGCTGGCGTGGCTGGGACAAGGATGAATGCGGCATCCACACCGATATTGCGAACGACCCGATCTTCTGATCACCGCCGTTCAGCGTAATAGTTTTCATCGGCGAGATCGCTGAAGCGCGTGATCTTCGCTTCGAACTTCAGGTTGACCTTGCCCGTCGAACCGTGTCGCTGTTTTGCGACGATGAGTTCACAGGTGCCGAAGACCTTTTCCATCTCAGCTGCCCATTTGGCGTGATCCTCATGCGTTTTCGCATCGTCATTATCGGCAGGGCGCTTGGGCTCGCGTGCCTGCACATAATATTCCTCGCGATACACGAACAACACAATGTCGGCATCCTGCTCGATCGAACCCGATTCGCGCAAATCCGCCAGTTGTGGTCGCTTGTCCTCGCGCTGTTCAACCGCACGACTGAGCTGCGACAACGCCAGCACAGGCACGTTCAATTCTTTTGCCAACGTCTTCAATCCACGCGAAATTTCCGAAATTTCCTGCACTCGATTGCCTTCGCTCGAGCGGCCCGACCCTTGCAAAAGCTGCAAGTAATCGACGACGATCAAGCCAATGCCATGCCGTCGCTTCAATCGCCGTGCCCGGGTGCGTAACGCAGCGATCGTCAGTCCGGGGGTATCGTCGATGTAGAGCGGCAAGGTCTCAAGGTCGGCAGCCGCGCGCGCAAGGTTGCGGAAATCGGCTTGCCCGATCTTGCCCATGCGCAACGCTTCGGAACTTATGCCTGAATTTTCCGCCAATACGCGCGTCGCCAATTGGTCTGCGGACATTTCGAGGCTGAAGAAAGCGACTTTTGCGCCGACAGATTTGAGCGGGTCGATGCCGTCCGCTTCATCCTGGACCCAGCGTTTCGCTGTATTGAATGCAATGTTGGTCGCAAGTGCCGTTTTCCCCATGCCGGGACGCCCGGCAAGAATCAGCAAATCAGAATGATGCAATCCACCGATCTTGCCGTTGATCGATTCAAGGCCGGTCGTAATGCCCGACAGCCCACCGCCGGTGTTCAACGCTTTTTCGGCAATTTCGACCGCGGCGCGCGTCGCCTGAGCAAAAGTTTTGACACTGCCTTCGCCGCCGCCTTCTTCCGCCACTTTGTACAACGCCACTTCGGCCGCTTCGATCTGCCCTTTCGGATTGACTTCCTGTGAAGTGTCGAGCGCGCCGTCGACCATTTCACGCCCAACCGAGACCAGCGCGCGAAGCATCGCCAGATCGTAAATCTGATTGGCAAAATCGCGCGCCCCGACAAGCGCGGCTGTGTTGCCGGTCAGTTGCGCCAAATACGCCGGGCCACCGAGTTCGCGCATCGTTTCATCTGCTTCGAACATAGGGCGCAACGTAACGGGATTTGCATTCATATTGCGGTCGAGGAGGCGCAGGATCGCTTCGTAAACGCGCCCATGCACCGCTTCGAAAAAATGATCAGGGCGCAAGCGTTGCTGGAAGTCCTCGGCAATGCGATTGTCGATCATCAAAGCGCCAAGCAACGCCGCCTCGGCTTCGACATTGTGCGGCAGTTCAGGACCCGACGGCGAGGTCGAGGAGACGAGTCGGATTGGGTCAGCCATGCAAAGATCAATGCGCGCGCCTTGCGCAATCCTCAATGACCCCCAAAACTTATCCCCGCTATACTTTTTAATACAGGGTCGCTTATGGCAAGCCGATGTCAGACCCGCGCATCATTGCCATCGATCTTGACGAGCACACAATTTTGTGGCGCTCGGCAGACATCGAACAGGAGCGCCGGATTGCTATCTTCGACTTGCTCGAAGGCAATTATTTCAAGCCCGCGCGTGCTTATCCCGATGCTTATGCCGGGCCTTTCAAGCTGCTGCTGGCCGTCGAGGAAGGTCGCCTTTCCATCACGATCTCGCGCGAGACAGGCGATCATCTCGAAACGCTTGTTATCGCTCTTGGCCGGTTCCGTCGGCCTATCCGCGACTATTTCGCCATTTGCGACAGCTATTTTCAAGCAGTGAAAAGTGCGACACCAGCTCAGATCGAGACAATCGACATGGCGCGGCGCGGCATTCACAACGAAGCCGCTGAATTATTGAAGGAACGGCTCGTCGAGAAGATCGATATGGATTTCGATACGGCGCGGCGTTTGTTTACGCTCATTTGTGTGCTTCACATCAAGGGATGACCGTGACACCTGAAGCTCTCATCGATGCTGCTCGCGATGCAGCGACACGCGCTTATGCTCCCTATTCGCGGTTCAACGTCGGCGCGGCGGTTCTGCTGACCAACGGCCAGGTCGTCACAGGAGCAAATTTCGAAAATGCGAGCTACGGCCTGTCGCTTTGCGCAGAAACTATCGCACTCGCCAAAATTGCGAACGACGGCATGCTTGGAGACGTTCTCGAAGTCGCTGTCATCGGCGGAACAGGCCCTGACCCCGTCCGCCCTTGTGGGCGCTGCCGCCAGGTCCTGAATGAAGCCGCACAAATCAGCGAGCGCGATATTGTCATACATTGCAGTTCGGGCGACGGCTCGACGATCGAGCGACATATGCTGTCGGCGCTCCTGCCTTTCGCTTTTGGTCCGATTGTATTGTCATATCAAATCCTTCGGACCA
>JANODH010000124.1:0-4468 GCA_031412595.1 Sphingomonas sp.
CCTTGCGCCGCTTGGCGGGGATCGGCACGTTGCGGCGCCCCGAGAGATAATCGCCCGTCAGGCTGGTTTCGCAATCGAGAATATCTTGCAATGTGCCCTGTGCGACGATCTCGCCGCCATGGACACCGGCACCCGGGCCCATATCGACGACATGATCGGCAGTCCGGATTGCGTCCTCGTCATGCTCGACGACGATCACGGTATTGCCGAGATCGCGCAGCCGCCGCAGCGTGATCAGGAGCCGGTCATTGTCCTTTTGATGCAGCCCGATGCTCGGTTCATCAAGCACATAAAGCACACCCGACAAGCCGCTGCCGATTTGCGAGGCAAGGCGGATGCGCTGGCTTTCGCCGCCCGACAGCGTGCCCGATGTCCGGTCGAGATTGAGATAGTCGAGCCCGACATTGTTGAGAAAACCGAGCCGCTCAACGATTTCCTTCAGGATACGTTCGGCAATCTGGTTCTGCTGGTCGGTCAGCTTGGCGGGCATCGCTTCGAAGAAGGCGAGCGCAGGGCCCACCGCGCGCCTGGTCGACATGCTGATATCTTCGCCTGCGATTTTGACGGCCAGCGCTTCGGGCCGCAATCGCGCGCCTGCGCACACTTCGCAGGCCTGCGCATTCTGATATTTCGATAGCTCCTCGCGCATCCACGCGCTTTCGGTGCTGAGCATGCGCCGGTCGAGGTTGCCGATCACCCCTTCGAACGGCTTTTTCACTTCGTAGGATTTACGCCCATCGATGAATTTCAGCACCACCGGCACGCCTTTGGTCCCGTAGAGGATTGCCGTCACGACATGGTCGGGCAGCTGGTTCCACGGCGTCTCAAGACTGAACCCGAAATGCGTCGCAAGGCTGCCGAGCACTTGCATATAATAAGGGCTGGGCGGATTCGACTTTGCCCACGGGACGACAGCACCTTTCTTGATGCTCAGATTCTCGTTCGGCACCACGAGCTGCGGATCGAAATGCAGCTTTTCGCCGAGACCATCGCAAGCCGGACAAGCGCCTTGCGGTGCGTTGAACGAGAACAGGCGCGGTTCGATTTCGGCAATCGTGAAGCCGCTGACCGGGCAGGCGAATTTCTGGCTGAACGTGATGCGGCCTTCGGGCGCATGCTCGCCAGCGATCTTCTTGGTTTCCTCGCTTGCGGGCTCGGCGTCCGCCGGATCGACATACGCAAGGCCATCAGCCAGTTTCAGTGCTTGTTCGAAACTGTCGGCCAGCCGTGGCGCGATCCCTTCGCGTACGACGATCCGGTCGATGACGACTTCGAGGTCGTGCTTGTATTTCTTGTCGAGCACGGGCGCTTCGTCGATTTCGTAAAACACGCCGTCGATCCGCACGCGGGTATAGCCCGCTTTTTGCCACTCGAGCAGTTCCTTGCGATATTCGCCTTTGCGACCGCGCACGACGGGCGCGAGAAGGAACAGTCGCGTGCCTTCGGGCAGCGCCATGACACGATCGACCATCTGGCTGACTTGCTGCGCGCTGATCGGAAGGCCCGTCGCGGGCGAGAAGGGAACGCCGACGCGCGCCCAAAGTAAACGCATATAATCGTAAATTTCGGTAACGGTCGCGACCGTCGAGCGCGGATTGCGCGATGTCGTTTTCTGTTCGATGCTGATCGCCGGGCTCAACCCTTCGATATGGTCGACATCGGGCTTTTGCATCAGTTCGAGAAACTGGCGGGCGTAGGCCGACAGGCTTTCGACATAGCGCCGCTGCCCTTCGGCATAAATCGTGTCGAATGCGAGGCTGGATTTCCCCGATCCCGACAGCCCGGTAATGACCGTCAGCGTTTCGCGGGGGATATCGAGGCTTATATCCTTAAGATTATGTTCACGCGCCCCACGTACGGAAATATGGGTCAGCATGTGAGTGACGGTATGGCATGTGGACTAAAAGACATGTAACTCTGTTCCACATTTGTTCGGTAGGCGCAAGGATTTGGTCGTCGTGTCGTTAAACAGAAAGGCGACGTAATTTCGAGTGCAAATCGCACTCGATTGCACATTGCATCAAATTGTGTATATTTTTTGCAGGGAGGTATCATGGACACGGATGCAGTGGCGGCGGCCTGTCGGTCTTTGCACGTCGTCATTGACGAATTCGACCGACTGGGCTTGGCTGTAGCGGCCGCTTTAGCCTCACAGGCCTATGAAACGGCAGTCATGTCAATCAGGACTGATGCCCTTGATGCGGTGCTGCCGATAAGGAACTATGAAACCCGCTTAGCGACCTGATTGTTTGATCGACAAGAACTTCCACGGTCTGCAACGTTTCTTCTGACAAAGATACAAAAGCACGCCGCCGATCAGTTTGGTCATCTTTCCGTAAAATGAGCCCGCGTTCCTCCAATGCGCGCAACCACCGCAGAGCAGTCGTATAAGGCGCACCTGATGCAACACACGCATCGCTAACCGTAATGCCGCGACCATCGAGATGTGATGCATAACAGTCTAAAAGGATGTTCCATGCTGGATCCTGAAACAAATCAGATCCAAGATGTGTGTCACGCAGATTGCGGATTCGAATAATTGCACGCACCGCACTTCGGCGTCTGTTATGTAAATCGTCGGAAAGCAGCGTCGGCAAAGTAGGATAGCGAAGAACATTCTGAACATTCGCTATTGCAATATTCATCTTATCCAGAGCACTGACAATTTCACTTTCCGGGCGTTCCCGGTCATTTATGGAAAAGATCAACTTCGTTACGTCTTTGACATCTTGCACATTACACCCCGCACGCCCAAATACTTGTGTATCAAAGGTGGCCCTATCTAACTACTTTGCCCATAATAGGTTCCACACACAACGCGATATGTCACCGGATTGACACATGCTATCGCCCAACCTTGTTGCAAAGTGGATCGTTATCTCCGAGGTTCGGGTCGCATGATCCGGACATTTAAGATCCGAACCGGCGCGCTAATCATCTGTCCCTTCAAAATGCCTTCGCCCTCCGTGGGTGACAGCGGCGCATCGAATATCTTGCGCGCGACGTCCATCCCCTCGACGACTATACCGAAGGCGGCATAGCCATCGCGGCTGCCGGGGTCCTCGCGTGTCGGATCGGCGTCGAAATAGGGCTGGTCGGACAGCAGGATCGTGAAATCGCCTGTTGCCGTCCCGGGAGCAAGCCGGGCCATGGACAGCGTACCTGCCTTGTGCAGGATCCCTGTTGCCGTGGTCGGCTCATGCGCAATCGGTTTCAGCACGCGCTTGGGATCGCCGCGGGGGCCCGCCTGAATGATGCCATTGGGTGGCGTTCCCCAATCAAGCCGCATGACGCGGTAAAATACCGTGCCGTCGAAACGCTTCTGGTCGACATAGCGAACGAAATTCGTTGCCGTAATCGGCGCGCGCTTGACGTCGATCTCCATCGTCATCGTGCCGAGGTCGGTCACCATCGCAACACGGACGATGTCGGGCAGCTGTGCGGATTTAGCCCGTTTCGTGGGCGCTGCGGCCGTGAGAGCGACAAGGGCAAGGAGCGCGAATCGGATTTTCATAGCCCTGACGATACGCAAAGTCTGGCGATTGTCATCCGGACGTGGCAGCTTTGACGCGATGTGCTTGCTTTATCGCCTCGATGCGCCCGCCAATCAGATCGGGCAGGTCTTTGATGCCGCGCCCGGCCCCGACCCGTGGGAAGCCGATTATGTTGCACCGGGCAAGTTTGCGCCTGTGATCGTTCAGGACACGGCGGGCCGCCGGATGGTGCCGCGCGTGTGGGGCGTCCCGCCACCGCCGAAAGTCGCTGCGGCAGGCGGATCGCCGGTCCACAATGTCCGCAATCTCGACAGTCCGTTCTGGGTCGGCACATTGCGCCACACGCAATTTCGCTGTCTCGTGCCGGTCACCAGCTTCATGGAATGGGGTGGCGTAAAAGGGGCACGGACGCAGCATTGGTTCTCATTACCGTCCGAACCGATCTTTGCCTTTGCCGGGATCTGGCGCGACAGCGAAGTGCAGAGCTTTGCGTTCCTCACCTGCGACCCGAACCCGATGGTCGCCGCGGTCCACCGTAAAGCGATGCCGATGATCCTCAATCCGTGGGACTATGATCGCTGGCTGCTGGCCGATTGGGACGAAGCCCGCACGCTGGTCGGGCCATTTCCGTCGCAAATGATGGCGGAAGCGCGCGTGCCGCGCAAATGAAAGGGGCCGCCTTTCGGCAGCCCCTGATCTTTAGCGCTATCGAAAGTTGATGCGATTAGTCGCGGTCACCGGTTAGGAAAGCCGGGGCGAATTCAGGCGCCGGACCATTGTCGTCATCCGACTTGGCCGCACGACCACCGCCATAGCCACCCGCACCGCCATCGCCACGCGGTGGACGATCGCCGCCACCGTCGCGACGCGGGCCACGGTCGCCGCCGCCACCGTCACGGCGCGGACCACGATCACCACGACCTTCACCATCGCGGCGCGGGCCACGATCCGGACGATCACCGCGCGGACGCTCT
>JANODH010000125.1:0-1838 GCA_031412595.1 Sphingomonas sp.
GAGGCATTCCCAGACTATGCCCTGACCCGCGAACGCTGCATCGCCGTGGAGCAGCACCGGTAAAACCTGAACATGTTCCTTCAGATCATCGCGGTCGGTCTGAATCGCGCGCACTTTGCCGAGCACAACCGGGTCGGCAGCTTCGAGATGCGACGGGTTGGGAACCAGGCTCATGTGCACCTTGATCCCGTCGAATTCGCGGTCGGTAGATGTACCCAAATGGTACTTCACATCGCCCGAGCCACCGACATCATCGGGATTGGCACTTCCGCCCGAGAATTCATGGAAGATCACGCGGTACGGTTTGGCCATCACATTGGCGAGCATGTTCAGCCGCCCGCGGTGCGCCATGCCATAGACGATTTCGCGCACGCCCATTGCGCCGCCATATTTGATGATGCTTTCGAGTGCGGGAATCATCGCTTCGCCGCCGTCGAGCCCGAAACGCTTGGTGCCGACATATTTCTTGCCGAGGAAGCGTTCCCATTGTTCGGCTTCGATGACTTTGGCGAGAATCGCCTTTTTGCCTTCGGGCGAAAAGCTGATGGCGGCGTCCTTGCCTTCCATGCGCTCCTGCAAAAAGCGCCGTTCCTCGACGTCGCTGATATGCATATATTCGAGGCCGACATTGCCGCAGTAATTGGCGCGCAGCGTGGCGACGAGCTCGCGGATATTGCCCCATTCGTAACCGAGTGCGCCGCCGAGATAAATTTTGCGGTCGAGGTCGGCTTCGGTGAAGCCATGATATTCGGGCGTGAGGTCGGCGGGCAAATCGGTCTTGGTCAGCCCCAGCGGATCGAGATTGGCGGCAAGATGCCCCCGCACACGATAGGTGCGGATCAGCATCATCGCCTTGATCGAATCCGATGCTGCTTTGACCAGATCGGTTTCGGCAACAGGCGCACCCGTTTTCGCGGCGGCCTTTTTGATCTCGACCGCCATCTGCGTCGGATCGAGCGCGGCGGTCAGATCATCATTGACCAGCGGGCTCCAGTTGGCGCGCGCCCAGCTGGGCCCGGCTTCATGTTCGGCAGTGAACGTTTCGTTCTCGATACCCATTTCAACCTCCGTACCCCCGCGAAGGCGGGGGGCCAGTTAAGAAAAATATTCCCTTGTTCTGGGCCCCCGCTTTCGCGGGGGAACCAATTCAACTGTTCAACAAAGCCTTCAGCGTCACCCCAAGTTCCGAAGGCGACGGCGAAACTTTAATCCCCGCCGCTTCCATCGCTGCGATCTTGTCTTCGGCACCGCCCTTGCCGCCCGAGACGATCGCGCCAGCATGGCCCATGCGGCGGCCCGGCGGTGCAGTGAGGCCAGCGATAAAGCCGACCATCGGCTTCTTGCGTCCGCGCTTCGCTTCGTCGATCAGGAATTGCGCGCCCTGCTCCTCGGCATCGCCGCCGATTTCGCCGATCATGATGATCGATTGGGTGGCGTCATCGGCCATGAACAGTTCGAGGACATCGACGAAATTGGTGCCGTTGACCGGATCGCCGCCGATGCCGACCGCCGTCGTCTGGCCAAGCCCCTCGGCGGTCGTCTGGAACACCGCTTCATACGTCAGCGTGCCCGAACGCGAGACGACGCCGACCGAGCCCTTCGAAAAAATGCTGCCGGGCATGATGCCGATCTTGCATTCGCCGGGGGTCAGCACGCCGGGGCAATTCGGCCCGATCAGCCGCGACTTGCTGCCCGACAATGCGCGCTTGACCTTGACCATGTCGAGCACCGGAATGCCTTCGGTAATGCACACGATCAGCGGCACTTCGGCGTCAATCGCTTCAAGGATCGAATCCGCAGCGAACGGCGGCGGGACATAAACGACGGACGCGGTCGCT